>NZ_JBFAPG010000067.1:0-18686 GCF_040675595.1 Micromonospora sp. NPDC049580 | reverse complement strand
GGTCCCGGCGGCCCGGGCGACGCCGGGCGTCTCGGAGACCACGTAGACGCCGGCCCCGGCGACGAGGACCAGCAGGGTCCCCGCGGCGGCCAGCGAACGGCTCAGCCTTCTCTTCACGTCCATGGATTCCTCTTCGGTGGTGGGGGGTGATGGGGATGGGTGGCGGTCAGGGATCCCACGGACGTCGACGGAGGGCGGGTGTCCGTCGTGTGGGCGCACTTCAGCGGGACGGGACGTGCCGCGTGGCCCGTCCTCGGTGGACCGGCGCGGTGCGGGATCGGTCCGCCGGGCGCCGGCCCATCGTGACGTCACACGTCATACCTGTAACATTAATAGTCGTCCATGCGTGTGCGCTACCTCCCGTGCCCAGCCGCGGGTGCGCCGCGACGGCTCGTCGCCCCGGGCGGCCAGTAGCAGATCGGGACATGATCAGGGCGTTGTCCACAGTGGCGCCGGTTGTCCACAGGTCGACGCCGGAGCGCCCCGGCCTGCCGCCCGTCGGCCCTAGCGTCGCGGTGTGTCGCAGGACGAGGAGACAGAGGTACGCCAGCGTCTGCGCCGGTTGACGGCCCCGACGGGTGGCGGCGTGCCGCTCGCGGGGGCGCTCCCGTTCGGCGTGCCGCCACCCCGAGCTGGCGTGCCGCCCGCGGGGGCGCTTCCGTTCGGCGTGCCGCTGCCCCGGATCGGTGCGCCGTTGACCGACCCGGCGGCGCACGGGTCCCCCGACTCCGACGGCGGCGCCGCACGGCTGCCCGGCCCGGGGGCGTTCGATCCGGGGCGGCGCGGCGTGCGGGCGTTGGCGGTGGTCGCCCTCGTGGTGGTGCTGGCCGCCGCTGGTTGGGCCTGGCGGTCCCGGCCGCACGCGGAACCGGTCACTCCGTCGACCGGCGCGGCGGCCCCGGCCGTCTCGGCCGAGCAGGGGAGCGCGTCGCCGGCCGGCGAGCTGGTGGTGGCGGTCGCGGGCAAGGTGCGCCGGCCCGGGTTGGTGCGCCTGCCGGCCGGGGCTCGGCTCGCCGACGCCGTGCAGGCGGCCGGCGGCCCGCTGCCCGGGGTCGACGTGGCGCTGCTCAACCCCGCTCGCAAGGTCACCGACGGCGAGTTGATCGTGGTCGGGGTGACGCCATCACCGGTGCCGGGGGGTGGGGCCGACCCGGCGGCCGGCGGGGCACCGGCCGCCGGCGGGCCGCTGAACCTCAACACCGCGACGCTGGCCCAGCTCGACGCGCTGCCCGGGGTGGGGCCGGTGCTCGCCCAGCGGATCCTCGCCTACCGGGATCAGCACGGCGGGTTCAAGGGCGTCGGTGACCTGCGCCAGGTCGACGGGATCGGTGACGCGCGCTACGAACAGCTCAAGGATCTGGTGACGGTGTGAGCGGCGCTCATCCCGCGCCGTCGAGCCACCCGGACCTCGCCCAACCCCGGACCCCGCCGCCGGATCTCCGGCTCGCCGGGCTGGCCGTGGCCGCGTGGCTCACCGCGCTCACCGGCCTGCACGTCGGCGTCCGCCCGCTCCTGCTGGTGGGCGGGACAGCGGCCGTGCTGTCGGCGTTCAGCGCCCTGCACCTGCTCGGCCGACTCGGCCACCCCCGGGCTCCCGCCCGTCGGCACGGCTGGATCGCCGTCGCGGTCGGCCTCGGCGTGCTCTGTGGCGCGGCGGCAACCGCTGGCCGCCTGGCTGTCCGGGACGCGCCGCCGATCCACGTCCTGGCCGAGCAGCGCGCTCCGGTCACCGCCGAGCTGGTCGTCCGGGACGATCCGCGCCCGATCCGATCCGCCGGCCGTCCCGGCATGCTGCTGGTGTCGAGCGAGCTGATCCGGCTGACCGGTCCGAACGGCCAGCGGGTTCGGGCGTCGGCGCGGCTGCTGGTCCTGGCCACCGACCCGGGCTGGCGAGGTCTGCTGCCCGGTCAGCGCGTGACCGCCGAGGGTCGCCTCGGCCTTCCGCGCGGCGGCGACCTCACCGCTGCGGTGCTCGGCGCCACCGGGCCCCCCGAGCGTCATGGTGCGCCGTCCTGGGCGCAGCGCGCAGCCGGCACGCTGCGTGCCGGCCTGCAACGGGCCTGTGTGCCCCTCCCCGACGATCCGGGTGGCCTGCTGCCGGGGCTGGTGGTGGGGGACACGAGCCGCCTGCCGCCCGCCGTCGAGGAAGACTTCCGGGCGACCGGAATGACACACCTCAACGCTGTTTCGGGCAGCAACGTCGCGATCGTGTTGGGCGCGGTGCTGCTGTTGGCCCGCTGGGCGCGCGCCGGCCCGTGGCTCGCCGGCCTGCTCTGCGGGGTGGCGCTGGTGGGGTTCGTCATCCTGGTCCGCCCGTCGCCGAGCGTCGTCCGGGCCGCCACGATGGGGGCGATCGGGCTCGTCGCGCTGGCCGCCGGTCGACCGCGGGCCGCGCTGCCCGCACTGGCCGCCGCCGTCACGGTGCTGGTGCTGGTCGACCCCGAGCTGGCCGGTGACGCCGGGTTCGCGCTGTCCGTGCTGGCCACCGGGGGTCTGCTGCTGCTCGCGCCGCGCTGGCGGGACGGGCTGCGCCGCAGGGGTGTCCCGGCCGGACTGGCCGAGGCGTTGGCGGTGCCGGCGGCCGCCCAGGTGGCCTGCGGGCCGGTCGTCGCCGGCATTTCCGGCACGGTCAGCCTGGTGGCCGTGCCCGCCAACCTGCTGGCGGTGCCGGCCATCGCCCCCGCGACGGTGCTGGGCGTGACGGCCGCCGTGCTGTCGCCGGTCTGGCCCGCCGGGGCCGGGTTCGTCGCGTGGCTGGCGAGCTGGCCGGCCTGGTGGCTGGTCGTCATCGCCCGCCAGGGCGCCCGCCTCCCCGCCGGCACCCTGCCCTGGCCGGGCGGCGCGTGGGGCGCACTGCTGCTGGCCGGGCTGACCGTGGCGCTGCTGGTCGCCGCGCGTCGACCGCTGGTGCGCCGAGTGGTGGCGGTCGTCGCCGTCGCCGCGCTGCTCGGCGCCCTCGGCGTCCGGCTGATCGCCACCGGCTGGCCGCCGCCCGGTTGGGTGGTGGTGGCCTGTGCGGTGGGGCAGGGTGACGCCCTGGTGCTGCCCGTCGCCCCCGGCCGGGCGGTGGTGGTCGACGCCGGCCCGGACCCGGGCGCGGTGGACGCGTGCCTGCGACGGCTCGGCATCCGGGAGGTGCCGCTGTTCGTGGTCAGCCACTTCCACGCCGACCACGTGGGCGGGGTGGCCGGCGTGTTCCGGGGGCGGGGGGTGGGCGCCGTGCTGACCCCGCCATCGACGGATCCGGCGAGCGGCCGGGACGCGGTCCGCGCGGCGGCGACGAGCGGACGGGCCACGCTGCTCGGCACCACCGCCGGGGCGCTGCACCGGGTCGGCGGTGTCGACCTGCTCGTGCTCGGTCCGCCGTACCCGCTGGCCGGCACCAGATCCGATCCGAACAACAACTCGTTGATGCTGCGCGCCACGGTCGCCGGCGTGCAGATCCTGCTGCCCGGCGACGCCGAGACCGAGGAGCAGCACGCCGTGCTGGCCCGGACGGCGTCGGGACAGCTGAGGGCGGACGTGCTGAAGGTCGCCCACCACGGCTCGGCGTATCAGGACGACGGCTTCCTGGCCGCCGTACGGCCGGCCATCGCGTTGGTGCCGGTCGGCGCGGGCAACACCTACGGGCACCCGAGCCCGGCGCTTCTGGCCCGGCTCAGCAGGGGCGGCGCCCGGGTCCTGCGGACCGACACCGATGGTGACCTGGCAGCGATCCGGACCGGCCACGGACTGGCGGTGGCCCGCCGAGGGGTGCAACCCGGACGACCACCGTGAGGGTCTGTCCTGCGGACCGACACCGATGGTGACCTCGCGGCGATCCGGACCGGCCATGACCGCGGGTGGGCCGGCTCTGCCGTGGAAATTGCAGCGTTATGGAGGAAATGGTGACCGTCTTGCGGATTAGATGACGAACCGAGATAAATGTCTGGATTTGCGCTTAGTGCGGGCTGCACCGACCGGGTGGCGAATGAGCAGGCCCGTACCCGCCGTGGGCCGTGCGAATATGGGCGACGTGACCCCCGCCAGCCTCGCCCCCATTCTGCTCGTCCTCGGCGACGAGGAGCTGCTCGCCACGCGCGCCGTGACCGAAGCTGTCGAGCGGGTCCGCAGCGTCGAGACGGAGGTGGACGTTCGCGAGTACCAGGCAGGTGCGCTCACCGTCGGTGAGATCGCCGAGATGCTCAGCCCATCGCTGTTCGGCGGGCGGCGGCTGCTCATCCTGCGCTCCGGTCAGGACGCCCGCAAGGACCTGGTCGCCGCGCTGCTGGCGTACGCGAAGAATCCCGACCCGGACGTCCAGTTGCTGGTGCTGCACCTGGGCGGGGCCAAGGGCAAGGCGTTCGCCGACGGGCTGCGGTCGGCAGGCGCGATGGTGATCCCGGCGGCCAAGCTCAAGGGGCACCGCGAGCGGGTCGCCTTCGTCCGCGACGAGATCCGCCGGGCCGGCGGCAGGTGCACCGACGACGCCGCCGAGGCGCTGATCGCGGCGGTCGGCAACGACCTGCGCGAGCTGGCCGCCGCCTGCTCCCAGCTCATCGCCGACACCGACGGGCGGATCAGCGCCGAGACGGTGGCCCGCTACTACCGGGGCCGGGTCGAGGTGACCGGCTTCACGGTGGCGGATGCCACCATGGTCGGCGATGTGCCGGCCGCCCTGGAGGCGCTGCGCTGGGCCCTGCACGTCGGTGTCGACCCGGTGCCCATCGCCGACGCCCTGGCCGACGGGGTGCGTACGGTGGCCCGGGTGGCGTCGGCCGGGCGGGGCAACCCGTACCAGCTCGCCAGCAGTCTCGGAATGCCGGCCTGGAAGATCGAGCGGGCGCAGCGGCAGGGGCGCGGCTGGACGCCGGAGGGGCTGGTCCGGGCCATGCAGGTCGCCGCCGAGTGCAACGCGGCCGTCAAGGGCGGCTCGGACGACCGGGCGTACGCCCTGGAGCGCGCGGTCTTCTCGGTGGCGGCCGCCCGGCAGGGCAGCGGCCGGTGACGGGGCCGAACCGTACGGCGTGGGCCACCATGCCCGCCGACGAGGAGCGGTACCGGCCGCTCTACGCCCGGCTCCTCGGCCTGCGGTTCGTCAACCCCGGCGGGGTGCTCTGCTTCCTCTTCTTCGAAGGCGCCATCGCCCTGGCGGTGCTGCTCGCCCTCGCGGAGCTGGTGACCTGGTGGGCGGTGCTGGTGCTGCCCGTGGTGGTGGCGGCGATGGTCAAGCTCAACGACATGGTGGCCGCCGTGGTGGTCCGTTCCGCCGCGCTCGTGCCCGAGCAGGAGCGGGACCGTTTCCGTCGGCAGATGGAGCCGGTCGTCGGCCGGGCCCGGGTCTCGAACGTCGTGACCGCGGTGGTGGTCACGACCGACCCGGTGCGGCCGACCCGCCGCACCGACCCGTCGGACTGACCGCCGCCGAGGCCACGACACGGGCACGCCGATCGGCCTGCCGACGCCACGCCGGCACGTCGACCCGTCCGTGGACACACGGAAGCCCCGGACCGGGGGTCCGGGGCTTTCCGAATCAGTCTGACGGAGTCGTCAGGCGGAGAGTGCCACCACGCGCTTCGCGATCGCGGACTTGCGGTTCGCGGCCTGGTTGGAGTGGATCACGCCCTTGCTGACGGCCTTGTCCAGCTTGCGAGAGGCGTCCAGCATGAGGGCGGTGGCCTTCTCGACGTCACCGGCCTCGGCAGCCTCGTTGAACTTCCGGACGGCGGTCTTCAGCGACGACTTGACCGACTTGTTGCGCAGCCGGGCCTTCTCGTTCTGCCGGTTGCGCTTGATCTGGGACTTGATGTTCGCCACGCGACAGCCTCGTCTTGATAGCTCGGGTTGGTCAGCTTATGCGCGTGATGACGAACATGCGTCATCGCTGCGCGAAGAGCCAGGTTACCAGGTCGCCCGGGACGAGCCAAAACGGCTCGGTCAACGTGCGGCCCATCCCGGCCCGACGACCACCAGACTACGCCCCCGGCAGACCGGCCCCGCGTCAGCGCCAGGCCGGCCCGCGTCACCGCCAGCCCTGCCGGCGGGCGAGCCAGTCGAGGGCCTGTTCGCCGCTCCACCGCTGGTGCGCCGACCGGTGCGGTGAGGCCGTCGCCGGTGTCGCGTCCGCCCCGGTGAGGTAGTAGCCGGCCAGCGCGGCCAGGGTGGCGTCCAGCGCGTCCGGGGGAGCGCCCGCCGACGCCGGGTGTCCGGCGAAGAGTCGGTCGGTGTCCAGGCCGCTGGCGTACGCGGTGAGCAGCAGGCTCACGAGGTCGAACCAGGCCGGCCCGGAACAGGCCCAGGTCCAGTCGCAGAACCAGGCCCGACCGTCACCGCCGATGAGCACGTTGTCCACCCGCAGGTCGCCGTGGATCATGCCGGTCGCGCCGTCCGCGTACCGGGGGAGGCGGGACTCCAGCGCCACCAGCTCTGGCAGTCGGCCCCGGGCGGCGGCGGGCAGCGCCGGGAGCGGCTCCCGGCCGGCGGCGACCTCCTCCCACCACAGGATGTCCGAGCGGGCCAGCTCGGCGAGATGTGGCAGGCCGAGCGCGGTCAGCCCGGCCGGCGAGGCGGCCAGGGCGGCGGCGACCTCGGCGTACGCGGCGAGCGTGGCGTCCAGCTCGGTCCGCGTCCAGGGCAGGCGCGGGGTGTGGCCGTCGACCGCGTCGGTGCAGAGCGCGAACCAGCCGACCTCGTCCAGCGTCCACCGCAGGCGGGGCGCCGGCAGGCCGGCCGGCAGCCGGTCGAGGATCGCGGCCTCCCGCGCGTACCCCTGCACGAGGCGCGGTTGCTCGACGGCGGGTGCCGCCTTGACGAAGGCCCGACCACCGTCGGCGGTGTCGAGCACGGCGGCGAACCCCCGGGTGAAGCCGGCGGCGGCGATCCGGGCGGTGACCACCGGTGCGCCGAGGCGCCCGGCGATGGCGGCCCGCAGCGCCGCCGGCAGGGCCGGCCACGACGGGCGCAGCGCACCCGCGTGGTACGGCACCGGGGGCAGCGGCGGGGAGGACACCCCACCATGCTGCCCCGGGGTACGTGCGCGGCGCGCGGCGACACTGCCAGACTGCCAAGCCATGAGGACCGAGGACTTCTGGCAGCTGATCGACCAGGCCCGCGCCGGGGGCGGGGGAGAGCCCGGGCCGGTCGCCGCGCGGGCCGTCGCCCTGCTCGCCGAGCGCGACCCGGAGGACATCGTCGGGTACGCCCACCACCAGCGCAGGGTGCTGGCGGCCTCGCACAAGGCGGACCTGTGGGGCGCGGCGTACCTGATCAACGGCGGAGCCTCCGCGGACGGCTTCGAGCACTTCCGGGGCTGGCTGATGACCCAGGGGCGGGCGGTCTTCGCCCGCGCGGTCAGCGACCCCGACTCGCTGGCCGAACTGCCCCAGGTGCGGGCCGCCTCGCTCAGCGGAGAGGAGTTCTCCGCCGAGCAGATGCTCACGGTGCCCTGGGACGCGTACCGCAAGGCCACCGCGTCGGAGCTGCCGGAGGACCGCGAGCCGGTGCGTACGCCCGACCTCAACGACTTCTGGGACTTCGACGACGAGGAGGAGGCCCGCCGCCGCCTGCCCCGGCTGGCCGCGCTGTTCGTCGAGCCGCCCATGGAGTGAGAGGTCGCCGGGGCCGATCCGTCGCCCGCGCAGCGGGCGTACCCCGGCGGCGTGGGAACATGGAGGGGGTCGGCGGCGCGCCGGCCTGTTCACGTCAGCCGACCAGAACGGACCGCTGTGCCACCGAAGCTCGATCCCGGCGCGAACGCCCCTGGTGCCACCGACCCCGGTCGCATCCGGAACTTCGGCATTATCGCCCACATCGACCACGGGAAGTCGACCCTGGCCGACCGGATGTTGCAGCTCACCGGCGTGGTCGACCCCCGGCAGATGCGCGCGCAGTACCTGGACCGGATGGACATCGAGCGCGAGCGCGGCATCACCATCAAGAGCCAGGCCGTCCGGATGCCGTGGACCATCCGCGACGGCGAGCGGGCCGGTGAGCACGCGGTGCTCAACATGATCGACACCCCGGGGCACGTCGACTTCACCTACGAGGTGTCCCGGTCGCTGGCCGCCTGCGAGGGCGCCGTGCTGCTGGTCGACGCGGCGCAGGGCATCGAGGCGCAGACCCTGGCCAACCTCTACCTGGCGCTCGAGAACGACCTGCGCATCATTCCGGTGCTCAACAAGATCGACCTGCCGGCCGCCCAGCCGGAGAAGTACGCCGAGGAGTTGGCCCACCTCATCGGCGGGGACCCCGCCGACTGCATCCGGGTCTCCGGCAAGACCGGCGAGGGCGTGCCGTACCTGCTCGACGAGATCGTCCGGCAGTTCATCCCGCCGGTCGGCGACGCCGAGGCGCCCGCCCGGGCGATGATCTTCGACTCGGTGTACGACGTCTACCGCGGCGTCGTCACGTACGTTCGGGTCATCGACGGCCGGATCAGCGCCCGCGACCGGATCAAGATGATGTCCACCGGGGCGGTGCACGAGCTGCTGGAGATCGGCGTCATCTCACCGGAGATGGTGAAGGCCGAGGCGCTCGGCGTCGGCGAGGTCGGCTACCTGATCACCGGTGTGAAGGACGTCCGGCAGTCCCGGGTCGGTGACACGGTCACCATCAACGCCCGGCCGGCGGCCGAGGCGCTGGGTGGCTACAAGGACCCGAAGCCGATGGTCTACTCCGGCCTCTACCCGATCGACGGGTCCGACTACCCGAACCTGCGTGAGGCCCTGGACAAGCTCAAGCTCAACGACGCAGCCCTGGACTACGAGCCGGAGACCTCCGGCGCGCTCGGGTTCGGCTTCCGCTGCGGCTTCCTCGGCCTGCTCCACCTGGAGATCATCCGGGAGCGGCTGGAGCGCGAGTACAACCTCGACCTGATCTCCACCGCACCCAACGTGGTGTACCGGGCGATCACCGACGACGGTGCCGAGATCGTCGTCACCAACCCCAGCGAGTACCCCACCGGCAAGATCGCCGAGGTGTACGAGCCGGTGGTGCGGGCCACCGTGCTGACGCCCAACGACTACGTGGGCGCGGTGATGGAGCTCTGCCAGGGCCGGCGCGGCAGCCTGCTCGGAATGGACTACCTCTCCGCCGACCGGGTGGAGCTGCGCTACACCCTGCCCCTCGCCGAGATCATCTACGACTTCTTCGACCAGTTGAAGAGCCGGACCAAGGGCTACGCCTCACTCGACTACGAGCCGTCCGGCGAGCAGGCGTCCGACCTGGTGAAGGTGGACATCCTGCTGCACGGCGAGCCGGTGGACGCGTTCAGCGCCATCGTGCACAAGGACAAGGCGTACAACTACGGCGTCACGATCGCCGCCAAGCTGCGCACCCTCATCCCGCGCCAGCAGTTCGAGGTGCCGATCCAGGCGGCCATCGGCAGCCGGGTCATCGCCCGGGAGACCATCCGCGCGATCCGCAAGGACGTCCTCGCCAAGTGCTACGGCGGTGACATCAGCCGTAAGCGCAAGCTGCTGGAGAAGCAGAAGGAAGGCAAGAAGCGGATGAAGATGGTCGGCCGCGTCGAGGTGCCGCAGGAAGCCTTCATCGCCGCCCTGTCCTCCGACTCCGGCGACGCCAAGGCCACCAAGAAGTAACCCCCCGGCCCGCCCCCTGCCTCCGGGCCCCCGGGGTCACCCGTGTTGATCAAGAGGTTTGCGTCAGTGGAGGCCCTGATCCTGACGCAAACCTCTTGATCACCGACGTGGGGCGAGGGTCTGGGCCTGGTCGGGTGCGGCTGAGGGAGAAAATTTTTGGCCGCGTGGGCGGGGTCGTCGCCCTGGGCAACATGTTGCCTGACCTGTGTGGACGCGCTCCCACCCCAATCGACGCAGCCGTCCGGCATCGACGCCGACAACTTCTCTGCGGTTGAGTCGGTTTGGTTTTTCGGTGGGTCGGGAACTTAGTCGCCACGACAGGAAGCACACATTGTGTGTCAGACATTCTTAGAAGGAGGGCGACCGTGGAGCTCACCGTGTGGGGCATCATCACTGCCATCGTTGTTGGTCTCATCGTCGGGGCGCTCGGCCGCCTGGTTGTTCCGGGTCGGCAGAACATGCCGATGTGGCTGCACCTGCTGATCGGTGTTGGTGCGGCTCTGCTGGGTACGGTGCTGGCGCGGGCGATGGGTATCGCGACCGAGACGGCCGGTATCGACTGGACGGAGCTGCTGGTGCAGGTCGTGGTGGCCGCGATCGCGGTCGCGCTGGTGGCCGGCGTGGGTCGCCGCCGCAGCGTCACCCGGTAACAACCTGGCATCACCGCACCACGGAAAAGGGCGCCCGACCACTGGTCGGGCGCTCTTTCGTGGTGAAGTGCCCGGATTCGGCCCGATGCCACGGGCCCGTCGGGTCGGTTCCCTGCGGTACGGTCGCGACGCTTCGGCCTGCCCGCCCACTGTCGTAAAGGATTTCTTCGTACTAAGGTGCGGCGGAGAAGGTAAGTTCCAGGCGGCGCGAGGGGAGAAGTGGCGTGAACAGGTGGAAGCGGCTGGCCCCGGTCACCGCCGTGGTGGCCTCGGCCGCGATGGTGCTGACCGGCTGCGGAGGCTCCGACGACAAGGCGGGCGACGACAGCAAGCTCACGGTCTGGATGATGGGCGAGGGCGGCGACGCGCAGAACAAGTTCCTCGACGGCGTCGAGGCGGAGTTCCGCCAGAAGCACCCCGACACCGATGTGGTCGTGCAGTACATCCCCTGGCTGGAGGCGCCCAAGAAGTTCCAGGCCGCGCTCGCCGGTGGTGAGGGACCGGACATCACCGAGCTGGGCAACACCGAGACCCAGGGCTGGGCCGCGCAGGAGGCGCTCGCCGACGTCAGCGGCCGGATGGGCGGCTGGGCCGACGGCAAGGACCTGCTGCCCGACCTGGTCCGCAACGCGCAGCTCGACGGCAAGCAGTACGGCGTCCCCTGGTACGCGGGCGTGCGGGCGATCTACTACCGCACCGACTGGTTCGCCGAGGCGGGCGTCCAGCCGCCGAAGACCTGGGACGACCTGGTCACCGTGGCCAAGACCGTGCAGGCGAAGAAGCCGGGCACCTACGGCATCGCGCTGCCGGGCAACTCCGAGCTGCCCTTCTACTCCTTCCTCTGGGGCGCGGGCGCGGAGATCGCGACCAACCAGGGCGGCGCCTGGAAGTCCGGCTACACGACGCCGGAGGCGCAGCGGGCCGTCAAGTACTGGACCGACCTCGTGACCGTCCACAAGGTGGCCCCGCCGGCCGCCGCCGGGTGGAACGAGATCGACGCGCGCACCCAGTTCGCCACCGGCAAGGCCGCCATGGCGTTCGCCGGTAGCTGGCAGCAGGCCGCCATCAAGAAGGACAACCCCGAGATCGAGAAGGTCTGGGGTACGTTCCCGATCCCCGGCCCGGACGGCAAGGCCGCGCCCGGCTTCGCGGGCGGTTCGGACGTGGCGATCTGGAAGGACAGCCAGCGCCAGGATCTGGCCTGGGACTACCTGACGGTGCTGCTGAACAAGAAGAACTCGCAGAGCTTCGCGAGCAGCCTCGGCTTCTTCCCGGTCTACCAGGATCTGGTCGCCGGTGACACGTACGCCAACGACAAGGTGATGGCGGCGTTCGCCACCACCATGCAGAACACCAAGCTCACGCCGCTCACCCCGAAGTGGGTGGAGGTCAGCCGGACGAAGACGGTGACCCAGGCGATGAACAGCTCGGTCATGAAGGGTCAGAAGACGGTCGAGAAGGCCACCGCCGACGCGGCCGCCGAGATGGAAGGCATCTTGAACAGCAAGTGAGCTCACTGACCAAGAGCGCCGAGACGTCCGCCGCGCGGGAGACCCCCGCGCGGCGGCGTCGCCCGGTGGACCGCCTGCCGTACCTGCTTCTCCTGCCCGCACTCGTCATCATCGGGGTGCTGCTGCTCTGGCCGCTCGGCCAGGTGGTGGCGATGTCCTTCTACCGGCTCAACAGCGTCCGGCAGTTGCGCGGCGACCGGGAGTGGCCGTGGGTGGGGCTCGGCAACTACACCGACATCCTCTCCGACCCGTTCTTCCTGACGGTGCTGCGCAACACGGTGCTGTTCGCCGCGGCGAACGTGCTGCTCACGATGGTGCTCGGCACCCTGGTCGGGCTGCTGCTCAACCGGCTCGGCCGCAAGATGGCCACCTTCGTCGCCAGTTGCGTGATGCTCGCCTGGGCCACCCCGGCGCTCACCGGCACGATCGTCTGGAAGTGGATCTTCGACGACACCAGCGGCCTGGTCACCTGGCTGTTCAACGCGCTGCCGGACGGGTTCTCCCACGCCCTGTTCGGCCGCAGCGACTGGACCGGCTACGGCTGGTTCAACTCGCCGCTGCTCTTCTTCGCCATCCTCACCCTGGTGGTCGTGTGGCACTCGTTCCCGTTCATCGCGGTGAGCGTGCTCGCCGGCCTGAAGAGCGTGCCGAGTGAGTTGCACGAGGCGGCCCGGGTGGACGGCGCCAGCCCGTGGCGGGTCTTCTGGAAGATCACGTTCCCGCTGCTGCGCCCGGTCTTCGGGATCCTGATCGTGCTCTCCACCATCTGGGACTTCAAGGTCTTCACCCAGCAGTTCGTCCTGGCCGGCGGCACCCAGGACCGGCCGACGTTCATGCTCTCCATCTACTCGTACGCCGAAGCCTTCTCTCCGCCACCGAAGTACGGCCTCGGCGCGGCCATCGCGGTGATCCTCACGCTGATCCTGCTCGTGGTGACCGGCTTCTACGTACGGATGGTGCTCAGGCAGGAGGACGAGTCGTGAAGAAGGTGGCCCTCAACGCCGCCGGGCTGCTGGTCGCGCTCTTCGCCGCGTTCCCGGTCTACTGGATGGTCTCGACCTCGTTGAAGCCGAGCAGCGAAATCTTCTCGTCCGCCCCGCAGCCGGTGCCGGCCCACCCGACGCTGGCGCACTACCGGGAGATCCTGACCGGCAACCTGATCCCCGGCGTCAGCTTCCTGGACTTCTTCCTCAACAGCGCTATCGTCGCCGTCTCCACTGTGGTGCTCAGCGGCCTGGTCGCCCTGCTCGCCGCGACGGCGGTGGCCCGGTTCCGCTTCACGCTGCGGACCAGCTTCCTGATCATGCTGCTCGTGGTGCAGATGATCCCGCTGGAGGCGTTGGTCATCCCGCTGTTCCTGATGATCCAGCGGCTCGGGCTCTACAACACCCTGCCCAGCCTGATCCTCACGTACCTCGGCTTCTCGCTGCCGTTCGCGGTCTGGATGCTGCGCGGTTTCGTCGCTGCCGTGCCCAAGGAGCTGGAGGAGGCGGCGGCCATCGACGGCGCGAGCCGGGCCCAGACGTTCCGTCGGGTGCTGTTCCCGCTCGTCGCGCCCGGCCTGGTCGCCACCAGCATCTTCTCCTTCATCACCGCGTGGAACGAGCTGATCTTCGCGTTGACGTTCATCAACGACCAGGGTCGCTACACGCTGCCGGTGGCGATGACGTTCTTCTTCGGCCGCGACGACACCAACTGGGGGCCGGTCATGGCCGCCTCCACCCTGTTCACCCTGCCGGTCATCATCTTCTTCCTGCTGGTGCAGCGGCGGATGGTCTCCGGCCTGGTGGCCGGCGCCGTCAAGGGCTGACCGGTCGTACCCGACCCCCGGCGGTCAGTCGGGGGGGTTGACGCAGCGTCAAGGTCAAGCCCGTACCGCGGATTCACCTAGGCTGTCCGTCATGACGGGCAGGGTGGCAGCGGTGAACCTCGGCATCGTGACCGAGGCGGCGTGGGCGGGCGACGCGAGCGGTCGCAGCGGCATCGACAAGCGACCGGTCGACGGGCCCGTGGCGGTGCTCACCGGTGGCCTGGCCGGTGACTTCATCGGCGAGCGGGCCGTGCACGGCGGGCCGGACAAGGCCGTCTACGCGTACGCCGAGGAGGACGCCGCGTGGTGGTCGGCCGAGATCGGCCGGTCGGTCCGCCCGGGCGGCTTCGGGGAGAACCTGACCACCTACGCCGTCGACGTGACCGGCGCGGTCATCGGCGAACAGTGGGCGGTGGGCACAGCGGTGCTCCAGGTGACGATGCCGCGTACTCCCTGCACGACGTTCGCGGGCTTCTGGGGTGTGCCCGACCTGATCCGGCGCTTCACCGTGCGGGCCTCCCCGGGGGCGTACCTGCGGGTGCTGCGCGAGGGCGAGGTGGGTGCCGGCGACCCGGTCGAGGTGGTGGAGCGGCCCGCGCACGGGGTGACCATCGGCGAGGTGTTCCGGGCGACCAGCCTGGAGCCGGAGCTGCTGCCCCGCCTGCTCGACGCGGGCGACCTGCCGGAGCCGATCCGGGAGAAGGCCCGCCGCCGCCTGGCCTCGCGCGGCTGACCGCGCCGCCGCGAGGAACGCACGGCTGAGCGCGGTGCCGAGACGACACGCCAGCGTTGGGTAGCCGGCCGTCACGCTACCGACAGCGCGGCACCGGATGGCCCGGAAGCGGATACGAGAACGGCCCCCCGCCGACGGTGGCGGGGGGCCGTTCGCAGACGCAGGTGATCAGCGCAGCCAGGGGATGTTGCGGTCCAGCAGCCCGCGCTCCTTGAGCTCCTTGCGCAGCGGGATCTCGTCGTCGACGTACCCGTCCCAGTTGATGCCCCAGTAGTTGGCGGTGTGGGTGCCCTCACCGATCAGCTGGCGCTGCACGGGGGTGCGGTTGCGGTACCACTCGCCGTTCAGGTCCGGGTGCAGCTCGTCGAGCGGCCGGATCCAGCGGTAGGTGTAGCCGACGAAGAGCATCTTGCGGGTGATGGTCGACAGGTTCGTCGAGCGGGAGTGCCACTGCCGACGGTCGAAGATGAACGCGTCGCCCGGGTTCGCGGTGATCTCCACCGTGCCCTCCGGGTCCGGGTTGTGCACGCTGAGGTCCTTCGGCCGGTCCAGCGAGTTCCACAGGTGGCTGCCCGGGATGACCTTGGTGGCGCCGCGGCCGGTCTCCGACAGGTCGGACAGCACGTACGCGACCTTCAGCGAGAACATCGGCCGGGGCAGGTTCGGGTCCATCGTCTCCGGGTCGGAGTTCTGCCGGTACCCGTCCTGGTGCCAGCCCCAGTACGGCTTCTCCGGCTCGGCGGCCGGCGGGGTGACGTCCAGGTGGTTGTGGTGGGTGTAGATGTTCCAGCCGGCCAGCCCCCACATGTACGGGAAGGCGATCGGGTGGGTGAGCAGCTCGCCGAAGAGCTCGTCACGCTCCAGGAAGCCCAGCAGGTGCAGCGTGCCGTCCTTCTTGGTGTTGCCCTTGGCCTGCTCCTCCGCGTAGACGCGGTCGACAGCCGCCTCCAGCGCCGCCCGGTGGTCCTCCGTCAGGACGTTGCGCAGCAGGAGGAAGCCCTGCTCGTGGAACTCCTTGCGGTCAGTGTCGCTGATCGGTTCGTAGCCGGTCCGGTCGCCGTAATCGAACACCGCGTCGTACCCCTCCCCATGAGGTGAAACCATTTCTGGCACAGGCCGCCGATCGTAACGCGACTGTCCAGACATCGGGGAGGGCGTGCGGCGCGGGCGGACCCGGACCAGACCATGTGCAGCGGTACTGCTGCGGACAGTGAGATTCCTGTGGTCAATTGGGCATCATGTGGTGCGGTGCCCGATTGTGCGGTGACTGCCGGTTAAGAGATCCGGGTCGTCAGCCCTCGGCGAAGACCTCGGCCACCACCTGACCCGCGGGGCCCTGCTCGCCGGTGACCCGGCCCCAGGTGCCGTTGCGGGCGGTCCACTCCAGGTCGCCGAAGCGGACCCGCTTCACCCCGTGGTCCTGGGCGTGCGAGACCAGCCAGTGCGCGTACCGCCAACCGTCGCGCTGGTCGTCCGCCGTCACCGCCAGCCCGGTCTGGCTGGCCGGGCCGGCGCTCGACACGCCCCAGTCCAGCACCAGGTTGCGGGTCAGTTGGGCGGTCGCCGCCGCGCCGTGCATCACCGGGGTACGCCCCACCGTGCAGGCCACCGCGCCGGTGACGTCGCCGAGCAGGGCCTTGCTGAGCACCTCGGAGTCGTCGGCCCACTTCTCGTACGCCTCGGGGAACGCCGAGCGCTGCACCCGCTGGGCGGCATCGGTGACCCGCATCTTCTCCCAGCCGCGCACCTTCTTCAGCGCCGCGTAGAACCTGTTCGCCGCGTAGCGGGAGTCGCGGATCTGCGCCGACGTGCCCCAGCCCTGACTCGGGCGCTGCTGGAACAGGCCGACCGAGTCCCGGTCGCCGTCGGCGAGGTTGCGCAGCCCCGACTCCTGGTAGGCGGTGGCCAGCGCGATCACCACGGCCCGCTCCGGCATTCCGCGCTGGGCGCCGATCGCCGCGATGGTCGCCGCGTTGGCCATCTGCTCGACGTCCAGCGCGACCCGGCCGTCGGCCTGGACCGTGCAGGTGCGTCCCGCCCGCGGCAGTCGAAGTTGATCCCCGACCTGCCGGACGACGAGCCAGATCGCGATCACAGCGACGAGGATGAGCACCACTCCACCCGCCACGGCTGCCCGAGTTCGCACCCACACCCCCTGATCGACAGTTCGACAAGCGTACGTCCCCGGTGGCGTCGTCCGGGTCGTCCGACCGGTTCGGGGTCCGCGCTGCCGCCGCGTACCGATCGGGACGTTCCCGCTCCGGCGCCGAACTCACCTGCCGCGCCGACCGGGCTCTGGGTTGTCTGCCACGTCACCCGACCTGGACGCCGGGAAGCGATTGACCGGTCAAGGACTTGACCGATTGACACGTCCCGGCCCTACCCGGCACGTTCAGCGGCGCGTCCCGCCCCTACCCGGCATGATCAGCGGAACCACCGTCCAGAGCGGCCACCCATCGAGCCAATCTCTTTTCCCGGAAGGCCAGGACCCCCTCGCGCCCCTCGTCGGAGAGGAAGTAACCGGTCGAGAGGGCGGACAGCCGCGCCAGGTCGGCCCGCAGCTCGGTGGTGCCCGGTCGGCGCAGCAGCTCCTTCGCGCCGGCCAGCGCGCCGGGCGCGCCGCGCACCAGCGAGTCGCAGTAGCGCCGTACCGCGTCGTCCAGCCCGTCGGCCGGCACGGCGGCCGTGACCAGGCCGATCTCGGCCGCCCGTCGGCCGTCGAAGGTGTCGCCGGTCAGGTACAGCTCGGCGGCGGCACGCGGGTGCAGGCGGGGCAGCACGGTTGCCGAGATCACCGCCGGGATCACCCCGATCCGCACCTCGGTGAAGGCGAACGTCGCCTCGTCGGCGCAGACCGCCAGGTCGGCGGCCGCGATCAGGCCCAGCCCGCCGGCCCGAGCCGGCCCGGCGACCCGCGCGAGCACCGGCTTCGGGCAGTCCCAGAGCGCCGCCAGCACGTCCCCCAGCATCCCGGCCGGCACCGTGCCGCTGGCGTACGCCGCGGCGGTCTCCTTCAGGTCCGCGCCCGCGCAGAAGACCGGGCCCGTGTGGTCCAGCACGATCACCCGGACCGCGTCGTCGGCCACCGCGTCGGCCAGTCCGGCCAGCAACTGGGTCATCAGGGCGGTGGAGAGCGCATTGCGGTTGTGTGGGCTGTCCAGGGTGAGGGTGGTCACCCCACGGGCCGTGGCGACCCGCACGAGGACGTCGGGAGAGGTCATGCCGGGCACACTAGTGGCCATGCCCGGCGTCCTTCCAGATGGTGAGACCGTCCCCGTCGACGGATCGCTGCCCGCCACCGCCACCTCGGCGGTCGGCGCGCGCGGCTTCGGCGTGTACGTCCACGTGCCGTTCTGCGCCAGTCGCTGCGGCTACTGCGACTTCAACACCTACACGGCCGCCGAGCTGGGCGGGGGCGCCAGCCGCGAGGCGTACGCCGACACCGTGCTGGCCGAGCTGTCGCTCGCCGCCCGGGTGCTCGGCGACAGTCCGCCGCCCCGGGTCGACACGGTCTTCGTCGGCGGCGGCACCCCGACCCTGCTCCCCGCCGACGACCTGGCCCGCATCCTCGACGGCATCGACCGCACCTGGGGGCTCGCCGCCGACGTCGAGGTGACCACCGAGGCCAACCCGGAGTCGGTGACCCCGGAGTCGTTGCGGCGGCTGCGGGCAGCCGGCTACACCCGGATCTCGCTGGGCATGCAGTCCGCCTCCCCGGGGGTGCTGGCGATCCTGGACCGCAAACACAGCGCCGGTCGGGCCACCGCCGCCGCCCTGGAGGCACGCGACGCCGGGTTCGAGCACGTCAACCTGGACCTGATCTACGGCACGCCGGGGGAGCGGGCCGAGGACTTCGCCGCAACCCTGGAGCAGGTCGTCGCCGCCGGGGTCGATCACGTCAGCGCGTACGCCCTCATCGTCGAGGACGGCACCCGGCTCGCCGCCCGGATGCGGCGCGGCGAGCTGGCGTACCCCAGCGACGACGTCGCCGCGGACCGCTACCTGGCCGCGGAGGCCGCCCTCGACGCGGCCGGCCTGTCCTGGTACGAGGTGTCCAACTGGGCGCGCACCGACGCGGCCCGGTGCCGGCACAACCTGCTCTACTGGACCGGCGCGGACTGGTGGGGGCTCGGCCCGGGGGCGCACAGCCACGTCGGCGGGGTGCGCTGGTGGAACGTGAAGCACCCCACGACGTACGCCCAGCGGCTGGCCTCCGGCGCGTCACCCGGCCTGGCCCGCGAGGTGCTCACCGTCGACGAGGCCCACATGGAGGACGTGATGCTCCGGCTGCGGCTCGCCAGCGGGCTGCCGCTGGCGGTGCTCGACGCGGCCGGTCGGGCCGGCGCCGAGCGGGCCAGGCCGGGTGACGCGCCGGAGGCCAGCCGCTGGGCGTACGTCGTGGGG
>NZ_JBFAPG010000066.1:0-18910 GCF_040675595.1 Micromonospora sp. NPDC049580 | reverse complement strand
CCGGCCGCCGCCGCCAGCAAGACGGCCGCGGCGCCGTCGGCACCGGCCAAGGCCGCGCCCGCGAAGGCCACCCCGGAGAAGGCCGCACCGGCCAAGCCGGCCGCGAAGGCGGCCGCGCCGAGCGCCGACGGCCCGCAGACCACCCCGCTGCGGGGTGTCGCCGCGAAGATCGTGCAGAACATGGACGCCTCGCTGAGCGTGCCCACCGCGACAAGCGTCCGCGCGGTCCCGGCGAAGCTGCTGGTCGACAACCGCATCGTGATCAACAACCACCTCGCCCGGGGGCGCGGTGGCAAGGTCAGCTTCACCCACCTGGTCGGCTACGCGATGGTCCGCGCGCTGGTCCAGCACCCGGAGATGAACAACTCCTTCGCCGAGGCCAACGGCAAGCCGGCCGTGGTCCGCCCGGCGCACGTCAACCTCGGCATCGCGATCGACCTGGCCAAGCCGGACGGCAGCCGCAACCTGGTGGTCCCCTCCATCAAGGGCTGCGAGCAGATGGACTTCCGGCAGTTCTGGCAGGCGTACGAGGACGTGGTCCGGCGGGCGCGGCGCAACGAGCTGACCATGGAGGACTACTCCGGCACCACGATCTCGCTGACCAACCCGGGCGGCATCGGCACGGTGCACTCCATGCCGCGGCTCATGCAGGGGCAGAGCGCGATCATCGGCGTGGGCGCGATGGAGTACCCGGCCCCCTACCAGGGCATGTCCGAGGCGACTCTCGCCGAGCTGGCGGTCAGCAAGGTCATCACGCTGACCAGCACGTACGACCACCGGATCATCCAGGGCGCGCAGTCCGGCGAGTTCCTCAAGGTCATGCACGAGCTGATCCTGGGCGAGCACAGCTTCTACGACGAGATCTTCACCTCGCTGCGCATCCCGTACGAGCCGGTGCGCTGGGTGCGCGACGTGGCCGTCAACTCCGAGGGTCAGATCAACAAGACCGCCCGGGTGCACGAGCTGATCCACGCGTACCGCGTGCGCGGTCACCTGATGGCCGACACCGACCCGCTGGAATTCACCATCCGCAAGCACCCCGACCTGGACGTCCTCCAGCACGGGCTGACCCTGTGGGACCTGGACCGCGAGTTCCCGGTCAACGGCTTCGCCGGCCGCCAGCGGATGAAGCTGCGCGAGATCCTCGGCGTGCTGCGCGACTCGTACTGCCGGCGCGTCGGCATCGAGTACATGCACATCCAGGACCCGGAGGAGCGGCGCTGGATCCAGGAGCGGATCGAGCGCAAGTACGAGAAGCCGTCCCCCGACGAGCAGAAGCACGTGCTCAACCGGCTCAACGCCGCCGAGGCGTTCGAGACCTTCCTGCAGACCAAGTACGTCGGCCAGAAGCGCTTCTCGCTGGAGGGTGGCGAGTCGCTGATTCCGCTGCTGGGCGAGGTGCTCGAGTCCTCCGCCGAGAGCGGGCTGGACGAGGTCGTCATCGGCATGGCCCACCGGGGCCGGCTCAACGTGCTGGCCAACATCGTCGGCAAGCCGTACGAGAAGATCTTCTCGGAGTTCGAGGGTCACCTCGACCCGCGCTCGACGCAGGGCTCCGGCGACGTGAAGTACCACCTGGGTCAGAACGGCAAGTTCACCACCCCGGACGGCGAGCACGTCGTCAAGGTGTCCCTGGTGGCGAACCCGTCGCACCTGGAGGCCGTCGACCCCGTGCTGGAGGGCATCGTCCGGGCCAAGCAGGACCGGATCGACCTCAAGCTGGAGGGCTACACCGTGCTGCCGCTGGCGGTGCACGGCGACGCCGCGTTCGCCGGGCAGGGTGTGGTCGCCGAGACGCTCAACCTGTCGCAGCTGCGCGGCTACCGCACCGGCGGCACCGTGCACGTGGTGGTCAACAACCAGGTCGGCTTCACCACCGCCCCGGAGTACAGCCGGTCCAGCCTCTACAGCACCGACGTGGCCCGGATGATCCAGGCGCCGATCTTCCACGTGAACGGCGACGACCCGGAGGCCGTGGTCCGAGTGGCCCGGCTGGCCTTCGAGTACCGGCAGGCGTTCAACAAGGACGTCGTGATCGACATGGTCTGCTACCGCCGGCGCGGCCACAACGAGGGCGACGACCCGTCGATGTCCAACCCTCAGATGTACAAGATCATTGACTCGAAGCGTTCGGTGCGCAAGCTCTACACCGAGGAGCTGATCGGTCGCGGCGACATCACCGTGGAGGACGCGGAGGAGCTGCTGCGCGACTACCAGGCGCAACTGGAGAAGGTCTTCAAGGCCACCCGGGACGCCGCCGCCACGCCGCGCCAGCTCAACCGCCCCCGCCACGAGGAGGAGCCGGAGCCGGCGGTCGACACCGCCACCGACGCCGCCGTGGTGAAGGCGATCGGCGAGGCCCACGTCAACCTGCCCGAGGGCTTCACTCCGCACAAGCGGATCCAGCAGCTGCTCGACCGGCGGGCCAAGATGTCCGTCGAGGGCAACATCGACTGGGGCTTCGGCGAGATCATCGCGTTCGGGGCGCTGCTGCACGACGGGGTCACCGTCCGGCTCGCCGGGCAGGACTCGCGGCGCGGCACCTTCGTCCAGCGGCACGCGTCGGTGGTCGACCACCGCACCGGCGACGACTACCTGCCGTTGAAGTCGCTCACCGGCGATGGCGAGCGCTCCCGGTTCTTCGTGCACGACTCGCTGCTGAGCGAGTACGCGGCGATGGGCTTCGAGTACGGGTACTCGGTGGAGAACGTCAACGCGCTGGTCGCCTGGGAGGCCCAGTTCGGTGACTTCGTCAACGGCGCCCAGTCGGTGATCGACGAGTTCATCTCCTCCGGTGAGGTGAAGTGGGGTCAGCGCTCCGCGGTGACCCTGCTGCTGCCGCACGGCCACGAGGGCCAGGGCCCGGACCACACCTCCGGTCGCCCGGAGCGGTTCCTGCAGATGTGCGCCGAGGACAACATGCGGGTGTCCATTCCGACGACCCCGGCGAACTACTTCCACCTGCTGCGACGCCAGGCCCTGTCGCCGAAGCGCAAGCCGCTCGTGGTGTTCACGCCGAAGTCGCTGCTGCGGCACAAGCTCTGCGTCTCGTCGGTGGAGGACTTCACCACCGGCACCTTCCAGCCGGTGCTGCGCGACACCGCCGCCCCGGCACCGGAGTCGGTGAAGCGGGTGCTGCTCTGCTCGGGCAAGGTCTACTACGACCTGTTCCAGGCCCGGCAGGAGCGCGGCATCACCGACACGGCGATCATCCGGATCGAGCAGTTGTACCCGCTGCCGGTGGAGGAGATCCGGGCCGCCCTGGCGCAGTTCCCGAACGCGGAGGACTTCGCCTGGGTGCAGGAGGAGCCGGCCAACCAGGGCGCCTGGTCGTTCGTGGCGCTCAACCTGCTGGAGCACCTCACCGACGTCCGGCTGCGGCGGATCTCCCGCCCGGCCGCGGCGGCCCCGGCGGTCGGCTCGGCCAAGACCCACGAGGTCGAGCAGACCGCGCTCATCGAGGCGGCACTCCCCCGCCCGTGACCTGACCGCGCCACGCGAGCCGGGGCAGGGCCGTTTCCCACGGTCCTGCCCCGGCTCGCGTCGGTCCATCCGAACCACCGACCCGCCCGGCCCGCGCCGGGCCGAGCACGAGGACGTACGCCGTGTACTTCACCGACCGTGGCATCGAGGAGCTGGTCGAGCGCCGGGGCGACGAGCAGGTGACCCTGGAGTGGCTGGGCGAGCGCCTGCGCGACTTCGTCGACCTCAACCCCGAGTTCGAGACCCCGATCGAGCGCCTGGCCACCTACCTGGCCCGCCTGGACGACCCCGACGACGAGTGACCCTCGGCGGTTGACCCGTCTCTCTGTGTGATGTGCACTGGTGGGGCGGCGTGCGCGGGTCTCCTCGACCCTCACCGGACGCCACCCCGGCGCCAGGAGACGACCATGAAACACCAGCCCGGCAACCCGCCGCAGGACACCGCGACCGTACGCCACCTGCGCCTCGGCATCGGCTCGGTCGGCTTGGCCCTGCCCGTCGCACTGGTGGTCGGCCACATGGTCGCCAGCCGTCGCGTCGTCGTCCTCGACTCGCTCAGCGCCTACTACCACACCGAGATGCGCAACATCTTCGTCGGCGCACTGTGCGCGATCGGGGTGTTCCTGATCGCCTACCGCTACCGCTGGCCGGACGACCTGTTAGGCACGATCGCCGGGACGCTCGCGATCCTGGTGGCCCTGTTTCCGGTACACGGGCCGACCGGAGGCGACAGCCGGCTGGTCGGTCTGGTGCACCAGGCCGCCGCCGGGTCGCTGTTCGTCCTGCTCGCCGCCTTCTGCCTGTTCCTGTTCACCCGACCCGACCGTGCTGGGGTGCCGCCCCGACGCGCCGCCAACCGCTGCTACCGCGCGTGCGGCCTGCTCATCCTGGCGGCGATCGCAGGCGCGCTGGCGAGCGGGGCGCTGCCCACCGACGTCCGCCACGCCCTCCAGCCGCTGCTGTGGTGCGAGACCCTCGCCGTGGCCGCCTTCGGCACCGCCTGGGTCGTCAAGAGCGACGCGATCTTCCGGATGGCCGGGCTGCCCGACGCACCACCGTCCGCCGAGACGATCGGGCCGACGTCCGCGACAGCCGCGTCCTGAGCGGACGGGACTCGCCCTGACCCCCGACAGGAACAGGTCCGGGAGCGCAACCTCCAGCGGACACTCCGGCTGGCCCGCCAGGTCGATGTGCTGACGAGAGGTGACCGACGACGACCACCACGATCTTGTAGCGTGGGGCCGTGGCGCGCAGCGTGTATCTGACCAGCGTCGGTTCGGGCGGGGGCAAGTCGACCATCGCCCTCGGGCTGGCCGAGTTGCTGTCCCGCCAGGTCGGGCGGATCGGTGTGTTCCGGCCGCTGGTGGCCGACACCGGCCCGGACCCGATCCTCGCGCTGCTGAGCGAGCGGTACCGCGTCGAGGTGCCGCTCGCCGAGCTGGCCGGATCCACCTACGCCGAGGCGGCCAGGCTGGTCGCCGACGGCCGACGGGAAGAGCTGATCTCCGCTGTCGTCCAGCGGTACCGGGCGGTGGAGCGGCAGTGCCCGGCGGTGGTCGTGGTGGGCAGTGACTTCGACGAGCCGGGCGACCCGGCGCACCCCCGCGAGCTGGCCTTCAACGCCCGGCTGGCCACCGAGTTCGGCAGCGTGGTGGTGCCGGTGGTGGACGGCTACGAGCAGGAGCCGACGGCCGTCGCGGCGGCCATGCGCGGGGCGTACCACGATGTGGCCGACCTGGGCGCGACGGTGCTGGCGGTGATCGCCAACCGGGTGTCCGAGCCGATGACGCTGCCGGAGCTGCCCGTGCCGGCGTACGCCATCCCGGAGGTGCCGAGCGTGTCGGCGCCGACGGTGGCCGAGGTGGCGGCGGCGCTCGGCGCCACCCTGCTGGCCGGGGACGACGCGGCGCTCGGCCGGGACGTGCTGGACTTCGTGGTCGGCGCGGCACACGTGCCGACCCTGCTGGGCCACCTCACCGAGGGCGCTCTGGTGATCACCCCCGGGGACCGGGCCGACCTGCTCGTCGCCGCCAGCGCCGCGCACGTGGCCGGGCAGGTGTCGGTGGCCGGGCTCGTGCTCACCCTCGGCGAGCAACCCGACCCGCGGGTGATGCGGCTGGTGGAGGGTTTGAACACCGGCCTGGCCGTGCTCTCCGTCGGCAGCGACAGCTACGACACGGTGGCCGCGTCCAGCCGGATCGAGGGGCGGCCCAGCGTGGCCAACCCCCGCAAGGTGGAGGCCGCGCTCGGCGCGTTCGAACGCTGCGTGGACACCGACGACCTGGCCCGCCGGCTGCGGGTCAGCCGCTCGACGCGGGTCACCCCGCTGATGTTCGAGAACGAGCTGATCGACCGGGCCCGCTCGAAGCCCCGGCACCTGGTGCTGCCCGAGGGCGCCGAGGAGCGCATCCTGCGGGCGGCGGAGATCCTGCTGCGCCGGGGCGTGGCCGACCTGACGCTGCTCGGCCGCCCGGACGACATCGCCCGGCGCACCCGCGAGCTGGGCATCGACCTCGGCGACGCGCGGCTCGTCGACCCGGCCACCAGCGGGTGGCGCGACGAGTTCACGGCCGAGTACGCGCGGCTGCGCGCCCACCGGGGCGTCACCGCCGAGCTGGCGCACGACATCGTGGCCCAGCCCAACTACTTCGGGACGCTCATGGTGAACGCCGGGTACGCCGACGGCATGGTCTCGGGGGCCACGCACACCACCGCCGCCACCATCCTGCCCGCGTTCGAGATCATCCGTACCGTGCCGGAGGTCTCGGTGGCCTCCAGCGTCTTCTTCATGCTGCTCGCCGACCGGGTGCTGGTCTACGGCGACTGTGCGGTCAACCGCGACCCGGACGCCGCCCAGCTCGCCGACATCGCGATCTCGTCGGCCGACACCGCCGCCCGCTTCGGCATCGAACCCCGGGTGGCCATGCTGTCGTACTCCACCGGCAGCTCCGGCGCGGGCGAAGACGTGGAGAAGGTCGCCGCGGCCACCGCGCTGGTCCGGGAGCGTCGGCCCGACCTGCTGGTCGAGGGGCCGATCCAGTACGACGCGGCGATCGACCCCGCCGTGGCGGCGACGAAGCTGCCCGACAGCCCGGTCGCCGGCCAGGCCACGGTCTTCATCTTCCCGGACCTCAACACGGGCAACAACACGTACAAAGCGGTGCAGCGCTCGGCCGGGGCGGTCGCCGTCGGCCCGGTCATGCAGGGCCTGCGCCGGCCGGTGAACGACCTGTCCCGCGGCGCGACCGTGCCGGACATCGTCAACACGGTGGCGATCACCGCCATCCAGGCGGCCGCCGAGGAGGCGTCATGAGTCGGGTGCTGGTGCTCAACTGCGGGTCGTCGTCGGTGAAGTGGCGCCACTACGACGGGGACCGGCCCCTCGACCAGGGCACTGTCGAGCGGGTCGGTGAGCCCGGCGGCGGCCCGGCGGACCACGCCAGCGCCGTCCGGCAGATCCTGGCCGGTCTGGACCTGAACGGGCTCACCGCGGTCGGGCACCGGGTGGTGCACGGCGGACGGAAGTTCACCACCCCGGTCCTCATCGACGACGCGGTGCTGGCCGCGATCAAGGATCTGGTGCCGCTCGCCCCGCTGCACAACCCGGCCAACCTGGCCGGCATCGAGGTGACCCGGGCGGCGCTGCCGGACGTCCCGCAGGTCGCCGTCTTCGACACGGCGTTCCACCACACCCTGCCGGAGGCCGCCGCGACCTACGCGATCGACCTGGACACCGCGCAGCGGTACGGCATCCGCCGGTACGGCTTCCACGGCACCTCGCACGCGTACGTCTCCCGGCGTACCGCCGAGCTGCTGGGCCGCCCGTACGAGCAGCTCAACACCATCACCCTGCACCTGGGCAACGGGGCCAGCGCCTGCGCGGTCGCGAACGGCCGCAGCGTCGCCACCTCGATGGGGATGTCGCCCCTTCAGGGGCTGGTGATGGGCACGCGCAGCGGCGACCTCGACCCGACCGTGATCTTCCACCTGCGGCGGGAGGGCGGGCTGTCGGTCGACGACATCGACGACCTGCTCAACCACCGCAGCGGGCTGCTGGGGTTGACCGGCGTCAACGACATGCGCGAGGTGCTGCAGCGCAGGGCGGCCGGGGACCGGGCAGCCGCGCTGGCCTTCGACGTGTACTGCCGGCGGATCACCGGGTACGTCGGCGCGTACTACGCGCTGCTCGGCCACGTGGACGCGATCGCGTTCACCGCCGGCGTGGGCGAGCACGCCGCGCCCGTCCGGGCCGCCGCGCTGGCCGGGCTGGCCCGGCTCGGCATCACCGTCGACGAGGCGCGCAACAACGGTGACGGCGACCGGCTGATCTCGCCGGACGACGCCGAGGTGAGCGTCTGTGTCATCCGCACCGATGAGGAACGGGAGATCGCCCGACAGACCCGGGATGTGGTCGGGGCGCACTGAAGCCCCCCGACCCGCCCGGTCAGCGCACTGCCGCGCCGGCTGGTCAGCGCATCGCCAGCCAGGCGACGAGGGCCACCAGCAGTACGACGACCACCGCCGCACCGACGATGAGCGGCAGGCGGGACGGCGCGTCGGCCGGGCCGGCGGCCTCCGGCGTCTGGGTGAAGGCGCGGAACGCCTCGGTGTTGCCGCTGGGGTCGGTGTAGTTCTCAGCCATGTCGGTGACCCTAGCGAAGCCGGTCGCCGAGCGCCGCCCCCGCCTCCGCCGTCCCACCGGGTCGAGCCGGCCGGCGGAGGCGACCCGACCGGGTGGCGAGCAGAGCCGGGCCGGACGGCGGGGCCGCCGGACGTGCCCGGGCACCTACGGTGAAACGGTGGGGGCGGGACGGCTGGTCGCCGTACTGGTGACAGCGCTGCTGGCCGGTTGCGCGCCGGCCACCGCCGTGGCGGGCGGCTCCACCGGGCCGCCGTCCGCGCGCCGAGCGCCCGAGGGGTCGTACGTCGTCGGCGTGCGTACGCTCACCCTCGATCCGCGCTCGGCGCGCCCCCTGCCGGTGACCATCTGGTATCCGGCCGGGACCGACGGGGTGGCCGCCGGCCGCTTCCCGGTGGTGATCTACAGCCACGGGCTGCACAGTCGACCCGAGCTGCACGCCGGGCTGACCACCCGCTGGGCGGCGGCCGGTTTCGTGGTGGCGGCGCCGGCGTACCCGCACACCCGCGCGGGTGCGGCGCACTTCACCCGGGCCGACGTGCGCAACCAGCCCGCCGACGGTTGGCGGCTGATCCGGCACCTGGGCCGCCTCGACGGCGACCCGGGTGATCCGCTCGCCGGCCACCTGGACCTCACGTCGATCGCCGCCGCCGGTCACTCGGCGGGCGGCTTCACCACCTCCGGCATGTTCACCGAGGGCCACCCGGCCCGGCTGCGCGGGGGCATCGTGATCGCCGGCGGCGGGCTGCCGGGCAGCTTCGCCGGACCGACCGCACCGGTGCTCTTCGTGCACGGCACGGCCGACCCGGTGGTGCCGGTGACGGTCGGCCGGGCGGCGTACGCGCGTACCCCGGGACCGGCGGTGTTCGTCAGTGTGCTCGGCCAGGACCACGGCGCGTACCTCACGCCGGGCAACCCCGGATTCGCCGCCGTCCTCGCCACCACCACCGACTTCCTGCGCTGGACCCTCTACGGCGACCGGACCGCCGGCGCCCGCCTGCCCACCGACGCGCGCACGCCCGGCACCCACTACGAGTCCCGCCTCACCTAGCGGCGGTGGCGGTGGCCGCACACGACAAGCGTTTGCTGCCCACTGAGGCCCTCCCCCGTGCACTCGCAAGTGCCGCTAGGGTGCCCCGGTGGACGACCTCGCGCGCCGCCAGTTGGCGAGCATCGCCGAAGTGGTCGAGGTGGCCGGATCGGCCGGCATTCCGGTGTGGTTGCGTGGCGGCTGGGCGATGGACTTCCAGCTCGGCCAGGTGTCCCGACCGCACGTCGACGTCGACTGGTACTGCTGGCGCGAGGACGCGGCCCGGCTGGCAGCCCTGCTGCTGGCCCGGGGCTGGCGACCCGATCCTCGGATGCCGGTGGAGCTACAGCTCGACCTGTTCGCCGCCGACGTGGAGGTGAGCTTCGCGTACCTGGGTCGCGACGACGCCGGTCGACCGACGGTGGGTGCCGGGTCCTGGACCGGCACGCCACTGCCGGTCGGGATGCTGGACGCACCACCCGGCCGGCTCGGCCCGTTGACCGTGCCGACGATCTCGGTGCCGGCCCAGATCGAGTTCAAGCAGATGTACCCGGTGTGGATGCCGGAGCGGCGCCGCCGTCCGAAGGACGCGGACGACCTGGCTCGACTGCGGGCTGGGCCCCGTCGAGCAGGTCCTCGTACACCCCGACCTTGAAGCCGATCAGGTCCAGGCACTGGGTGAGCCTGCCGATCTGGCTGGTGACGTGCTCCCGGTGCTCGCGCAGGAGGGCGAGACGTTCCTCCTCGTTGCCGGCGCCCTCCCGGACGAGGTCGGTGTACCGGCGGAGCGCGGGCAACGGCATGCCCGAGGCGCGGAGAATGATGCAGACGGTCAGCCAGTCGACGTCGTCCTGGCTGTAGACACGACGCCCACCGGGCCCACGGCGTACGGGATCGACGAAGACGCCCTCCTGCTCGTAGAAGCGGAGGGCGTGCACGCTCAAGCCGGTACGTTCGGCGACCTGCCCGATGCTCAGACTCACGGTGTCCTCGGCCATGCCGAGCAGGGTAACGAGGCTTGACCTAGAGCCGACTCCAGCTCCTAGGGTCCCCCGTGATCGTTACGACATCGCCAAGGGAGCATCGGCATGCGCTATCGCACACTCGGCGGCACCGGCATCGAGGTGAGCACCCACTGCCTCGGGACCATGATGTTCGGCGCCGTCGGGAACCCGGACCACGACGACTGCGTCCGCATCGTCCGCGCGGCCCTGGACCAGGGCATCAACTGTGTCGACACCGCCGACATGTACGGCCGGGGCGAGTCCGAGCAGATCGTGGGCAAGGCGCTGCGGGGGCGTCGGGACGACGTCGTCCTCGCCACCAAGGTGCACTTTCCGATGGGTGAGGGGCCCAACCAGGGTGGCAACTCGCGGCGCTGGATCCTCAAGGCGGTCGAGGGGAGCCTGCGGCGCCTGGGCACCGACTGGATCGACCTCTACCAGGTCCACCGCCCCGACCCCTCGACCGACATCGAGGAGACGCTCTCGGTGCTCACCGACCTGGTGCGCGAGGGAAAGATCCGCGCCTTCGGGTGCTCGACGTTCCCCGCTGAGGAGATCGTCGAGGCGCACCAGGTCTCCGAGCGTCGCGGCCTCGGGCGGCTGCGCACCGAGCAGCCGCCGTACTCGATCCTGGCCCGCGGGGTCGAGGCGTCGACCCTGCCGGTCTGTCAGCGCTACGGCATGGGGGTGCTGGTCTGGAGTCCGCTCGCCTTCGGGTTCCTCAGCGGGAAGTACCGCAGGGACCGGCCTGTCGACCTGTCGACCGGGCGTGCCGTGCTCCGGCCGGCGCAGTTCGATCCCACGCTCGCCGAGAACGCCGCCAAGCTCGACATCGTCGAGCAGCTCGTCGACCTCGCGGCGGGCATCGGCTGCACGCTCCCACAGCTCGCCATCGCCTTCACCGTGGCCCATCCGGCGGTCACCTCGGCGATCATCGGACCGCGGACCATGGCGCACCTGGAGGACCTGCTCAAGGGCGGCACGCTCACCCTGGACGACGCGACCCTCGACCGGATCGACGAGATCGTGCCGCCCGGAACCAACCGGTACGACCCCAACGCCGCCTTCCCGCCACGCTCCCTGACCGACACCGCCCGGCGACGGCGCCCGCTCCCCGACCGCGCCGCGGCCTGAGCGAACCGGTCACGGCGTGGCCCGAGCGAGCCGGTCACGCCGCGGCCTGAGCGAACCGGTCACGCCGCGGCCACCGCGCGTCGAACCGCGCCGAGCCGGTCGGCGCGGCAGGGCACAATTGGCTTCATGTCGCGTCGCGTCACCTCCACGCTGCTGGCCAGCGTCCTGCTCATGGCCGGCCTGGTCGGCTGCTCCGCCGACGCCCGCAAGACCGAGAGCTGGCGGGCGCCGGCCGAGCCACCGCCCGCCGCCACGCCGACGCCGCAGGTACCCGCCGGGACCGCACCGAAAAGCGCCTTCGGCGTCGGCGTACGCCAGCTCAAGCTGAACCGGGACGGCCGCGCGCTGCCGGTGACGCTCTGGTATCCGGCGGCCGGGGAGGCCGGCGGCGCGGTCAAGCGGTCCGCGGCGGCGGCACAGGGCCGGTTTCCGGTGGTGATGTTCAGCCACGGCCTCACCGGGCGGCCGGAGGACTACGCCACCCTGCTGACCCGCTGGGCAGCGGCGGGCTTCGTGGTGGCCGCGCCGACCTTCCCGCACACCTCCCGGGGCAGCGACGGCAACATCCTCGACGTGCTCAACCAGCCGGCCGACGTGTCGTACGCGCTGACCCAGGTGCTGGCGCTCGACGGCAAGGCCGGCGACGGGCTGCGCGGCCGGCTGGCCACCGACCGGGTCGCCGCAGCCGGGCACTCGGCCGGTGGGGTGACCACCATCGGCCTCTTCACCGCCAGCCGGGACGAGCGGCTGGACGCCGGGGTGGTGTTCGCCGGCACGGCCGTAGGCGTGGGTACGGCGTTCGCAGGGGCGACCGCGCCGCAGCTGTTCGTGCACGGCGAGCTGGACGAGGTGGTCGACTACGCGGCGGGCAAGGCGGCGTACGACAAGGTGCCCTGGCCGAAGGCGCTGCTCAGCCTGCCCAAGGGCGACCACGGGCGGGCGCTGCTCAGCGACGCCGCGACGCTGCGGGTCGTCTCGGACACGTCCGTCGAGTTCCTGCGCTGGTCGCTGTACGGCGACGCCGAGGCCAAGAAGCGCATCCCCACCGACGCGACGCGCGGCGACATCGCCACCTTCGACGATCACCTCTGAGATCCCGACCGCTCAAGATCGCGCATTAACCAGGAAACAGTGGCCTCCCACGACGCGGAGGCCACTATTTCCATGATGTTGCGCGATCTTGGGGCGGGGCTGGGCCGGCCGGGCGGCGTCCGGCGGGGGCACGACGTGCGTCAGGCGGTGTGGTCGACGACGATCTTGCCGAAGGTGTCGCCGGAGTGCAGGCGGGCGAAGGCGTCCTCGACCCGGCTGAACGGGACCACGGTGTCGATCACCGGGCGGACCTCATTCTCGGCGCAGAACGCCAGCAGCTCGTACAGCTCCTCCGGCGTGCCCATCGAGGTCCCCAGGATCTCCAGCTGCATGGCGAAGACCCGGCGCAGGTTGACCGACGGCTGGTGCCCGGCGGTGGCGCCGGAGACCACGATCCGGGCCATCGGCGCGGCCGACTTCAACGAGTGGTCGAACGTCGCCGCGCCGACCGTCTCGATCACCACGTCGACCCGCTCCGGCAGCCGGGCACCGGACTCCAGGGCAGTCGCCCCGAGGGCGGTGATCCGCTCCCGCTTGGCGGCGTCACGGCTGGTCGCGTACACCCGCTTGCCCATCGCGACAGCGAGCGCGACGGCCGCGGTCGCGACGCCGCCGCCCGCGCCCTGCACCAGCACGCTGTCGGCGTCCGCGACGCGGCCCTTGGTGGTCAGCATCCGCCACGCGGTCAGCCAGGCCGTGGGCAGGCACGCCGCGTCGGTCGCCGCCATGCCGTCGGGCAGTGGGATCAGGTTCGACCGGGGTACGGCGACCCGCTCGGCGAGGGTCCCGGCGAAGTGCTCGGACAGGATCGAGACCCCGCGCGGGTCACCCGGTGTGACGACGACCGGGTAGACGACCATCTCGTTGCCGTCGGCGTCCACGCCGACCGCGTCGCAGCCGAGGATCATCGGCAGCTGGGCCTCGGTGAGGCCCACGCCGCGCAGCGACCAGAGGTCGTGGTGGTTGAGCGAGGTGGCCCGTACCTGCACGGTCACCCAGTCGTCCTCCGGGTGGGTCGGCTCGGGCCGCTCACCGACGGTGAGGGCGGCGAGCGGATCGGCATCGTCGAAGCGGGAGGCGAAGGCGGCACGCATGATCGGCACGGTAACAAGCTGAGCGCCCGTTAAGAAGGGCCCCGCCTACCGGCGGGCGACTCCGTCGCGGCGGGCCGCTTCGGCGACGGCCTCGGCGACGGCCGGGGCGACGCGCGGGTCGAGCGGCGACGGGACGATCGCGTCGGCGGTGAGCGACTCGGCCACCACGCCGGCAATGGCGTCGGCGGCGGCGACCTTCATCCCCTCGGTGATCCGGGTGGCCCGCGCGTCCAACGCGCCCCGGAACACCCCGGGGAAGGCCAGCACGTTGTTGATCTGGTTGGGAAAGTCGCTGCGGCCGGTGGCGACCACCGCGACGTGCCGGGTGGCAACCTCGGGGTGCACCTCAGGGGTCGGGTTGGCCAGCGCGAACACGATCCCGCCGGGTGCCATCTGGGCGACGGCCGCCTCGGGGATCTGCCCGCCGGAGACGCCGATCAGCACGTCCGCACCACGCAGCGCCTCGGTGATGTCGCCCTGGCGGCCGTCGGCGTTGGTGCTCGCCGCCAGCTCGGCCTTGGTGCCGGTCAGCTCGGTGCGGTGCCGGCCGATGATCCCCTTGGAGTCGCAGACCACCACCTGGTCGGGGTTGACCCCACCGGCGACAAGCATCTTCGTCACGGCCACGCCGGCCGCGCCCGCGCCACTCACCGCCACCCGCAGGTCACCGAGCTTGCGGTTGAGCAGGGTGGCGGCGTTGCGCAGCGCGGCGAGCACCACGATGGCGGTGCCGTGCTGGTCGTCGTGGAAGACCGGGATGTCCAGCGCCTCATCGAGTCGGCGCTCCACCTCGAAGCAGCGCGGCGCGCTGATGTCCTCCAGGTTGATCCCGCCGAACGACGGGGCCAGTGCCCGCACCACCGCGACGATCTCGTCCACGTCCTGGGTGTCCAGGCAGACCGGAACCGCGTCCACCCCCGCGAACTGCTTGAACAGCACCGCCTTGCCCTCCATCACCGGCAACGCGGCGCGCGGGCCGATGTTGCCGAGCCCGAGCACCGCCGAACCATCGGTGACCACCGCGACGGCGTGCGACGCCCAGGTGTAGTCGTCGGCCAGGTCGGGGTCGGCGGCGATCGCTTCACACACCCGGGCCACACCCGGGGTGTACGCGAGGGAGAGGTCCTCGCGGCTGGTGAGCGGGACCGTCGAGGCGACGGCCATCTTGCCGCCCAGGTGCAGTTGGAAGACGGGATCAGCAGGGTCCACGGTGGACGAAGACATGATGGTGACTCCAGGATCTGTCGAGCAGACGGGGCGGCCGGCCCGGCCGCGAGGTGGGCGGCGAGCAGTGGCACGCGGTGCGGGGGGTCACCCGGGCACTTTCCGAGCATAGTGTCGGTACCGTCACTCGGATGTGAGCAGGGTCATAACGTCCGACGGTGCACCCGTCCGGGGCGGGGCCAGTAGCGGAACAGCACCCTCCCGCGCACGTCGGCCACCCCGTACGCCCGGGAGTCGTCGGTGACCAGATCGTTGTCGCCGCGCAGCCACCAGCCGCCGTCCTGCGGTCGTACCGCCCGCTTCACGACCAGCAGCTCGGGACGCGTCCGGAAGACGGCGACCACCACGTCACCGGGTCGGATCGGGCGCCCCCCCGAGCGGACCAGCACCGCGTCGCCGTGCCGCAGCGTCGGCGCCATGGACGGGCCGGTCACCGAAACGGGCGTCAGCGGCCCGCGCAGGTGCGGTGCCTCCGCCGGGTGATCGGCTCGCACTGGTTTCACCTCCACCCGGTTCGGGGAGCATTCCCAGGAGTAATGTCGCCTTTGATCATCGCAAACTTCCCATGGAGGATCCCGATGCGACTTCCACGCATCCTTGCGCCCCGCGTCACCGCGAGCGCTCACTGCGACCTGCCGTGCGGCGTCTACGACCCGGCCCAGGCCCGGATCGAGGCCGAGTCGGTCAAAATGATCTGCGAGAAGTACCAGGCGAACACCGACCCGGAGTTCCGCACCCGGGCGGTCATCATCAAGGAGCAGCGCGCCGAGCTGGTCAAGCACCACCTGTGGGTGCTCTGGACCGACTACTTCAAGGCGCCGCACTTCGAGAAGTACCCGAACCTGCACACCCTGTTCAACGAGGCCACCAAGCTCGCCGGCGCCGGTGGCGTCAAGGGCAGCCTCGACCCGGCCACCGCCGACAAGCTCCTCGCGAAGATCGACGAGATCGCGAAGATCTTCTGGGAGACCAAGAAGGCGTGACCAACGCGGTCATCCCGACGATCCGGCCGGTACGTCCCGAGGACGTGCCGGCCGTCGTCGCCATGGTGCACGAGTTGGCGGAGTACGAACGCGCTCCCGACCAGTGCCACCTCACCACCGAGCAGCTCACCTCGGCGCTGTTCGCGACTGCTCCGGCGCTCTTCGGCCACGTCGCGGTCGACGAGCGCGACCAGCCGGTCGGCTTCGCCCTGTGGTTTCTCAACTTCTCCACCTGGGCTGGCGTGCACGGCATCTACCTGGAGGATCTCTACGTCTCCCCGGCCGCCCGGGGCACCGGCGCGGGCCGGCTGCTGCTCGCCACGCTCGCCGACATCTGCGTACGACGGGGTTACCGGCGGCTGGAGTGGTGGATGATCGAGTGGAATCCGGCTGCCGGTTTCTACGCCTCCATCGGCGCCGAGCAGATGAGCGAGTGGGTCCCCTACCGGCTCAGCGGTGACGCGTTGCGCGACCTGGCCGCTCAGGCGGAGGCCGCCGACACGCGCCCGAACGACTGACCGGGTAGAGTCCCCGACCGGGGGGATGAGGCGTGACTCAACTGACCGGCCAGCCAGCGACCGACGACGACGTGGTGCACCTCACGGTGCCCGCCGACGGCGGTTACCTCGGCGTGCTCCGCACCGCCACCGCCGGCCTCGCGGCCCGGTTGCAGTTCGCGCTCGACGAGATCGAGGATCTGCGGATCGCCGTCGACGAGGCGTGCGCCATGCTGCTCGCCATCGCCACCCGCGACGCCGAGTTGGAGTGCCGGTTCTCGGTCACCAACGACGCGCTGACCGTCGAGGTGACCGTGCCGACCGTACGCGGGGCAACGTTGCCGGCCGAGTCGTCCTTCGCCTGGAAGGTGCTCACCGCGCTGACCACGTCGGCGTCCGCCACGGCCACCGACGGCCGGGCGACCATCTCGTTGCTCACCCGCCGCTCCGGCGGCTACTGACCGACGCGCCCCGCCGACCCCGCCCAGCCGGGGCCGCGGGCGAATCCGTTGCCTCCCGCCCGTGCGGCGGGGTCACTCGAAGCCGAGGGCCTTCGTCGTGGGCGGGCTGACGAGCAGCCAGCCGACGCCCAGGCCGAGCGCCATCAGCGGTACGCCCAGCCAGCCCAGCCCGGCCTGGATCATGAACCAGCCGATCGGCAGCAGCATGAGCTGAAGGACGATCGCGGGGGCCCGCGCGCCGGCCTGTCGGCGCAGCAGCGCGCGGCCCAACGCCCAGAGCGCGACGGCCGCCCCGACGGCGAACGCGGTCACCAGCAACGCCGACGCCAGGTCGGTGGTGGTGGCGGTGAGGTCGGCCCAGACCAGCCAGACCGCGATCAGCCCGACGGCGACCGCCTCCGCCCAGAGCAGCCGCACCGCCCAGCGGAGTGTGACGGGAACCGGGGCCGAGTCGATGGTCACGCGCGCCACGATACCCGGGCTACCGAGAGGTACAGTGCCGCCCATGCGGGCCGTCCTGGTGGTCAATCCGAAGGCCACCACCACCAGCGAACGCAGCCGGGACGTGCTTGTCCGGGCGCTGCGCAGCGAAGTCGACCTCAGTGTGCGCTACACCCGTCGCCGGGGGCACGCCATGGCGCTGGCCCGGGAGGCCGCCGTGGAGGGGGTCGATCTCGTCGTCACCCTGGGTGGTGACGGCACTGTGAACGAGGTGGTGAACGGCCTGATGGCGGCCGAACCGCCGGCCGGCGTCGAGGGCGCCTCGATGGCGGAGCGACTGCCCGCGTTGGCCACCGTTCCGGGCGGTTCGACAAACGTGTTCGCCCGCGCGTTGGGCCTGCCCCGGGAATGGCCGGAGGCGACCAGCATGATCCTCGAAGGGTTGCGCCTGGGCCGGCACCGCACGGTCGGGCTGGGCCGCGCGGACGACCGCTACTTCACCTTCTGCGCCGGGTTCGGCCTGGACGCTGCGGTGATCCACCGGGTGGAGCAGGCGCGGCGGAAGGGGCGGGTCTCGACTCCGGGGCTCTACCTGCGCTCGATCATGAACCAGTACTTCTTCGCCTCGGACCGGCGGCATCCGGCGATCAGCCTGGAGCGACCGGGTGAGCCGGCGGAGGACGAGCTGGCCACCGTCATCATCCAGAACACCGCTCCGTGGACGTACCTGGGCGACCGCGAGGTCAACCCGAACCCGGAGGCGTCGTTCGATCTCGGCCTCGACGTGCTGGCACTGCGTCAGCTCCGGGTGGCTAGCACAACACGGACAGTCACCCAGTTCCTGTCCCGGCGGCCCGATCCGAGCGGTCGTCAGGTGTTACGGCTCCATGACACAGCGGAGTTCACCCTGCTCTCCAGCCGCCCGCAGGCGTTCCAGCTGGACGGCGACTATCTTGGCGAGCGGGAGAAAGTCAGATTCACATCCATTCCGGCCGCACTCAGAGTAATCTGCTAGGTCTCGGGTACTGCCCTTGGTCGACGCGGCGCCGCAACCGCGCCGGCAGGTGCCGCCACACCGAGGGGCAGGTGCCGGAAATGTCAGCAATGTCACGCGGACTGTACTATATTGATCCTCGGCTGTGGCACGGCGGGTAACCAGGAACGCACTGGAACCCGGACAAATGGGTTGTGGGCTTGCTCACCGCTTGGAGTTTTTCCGAGCGTCACCCTTGACATCACGAGCGTTCGTGAAAGTATTCACAAGCGAACTTGAGTTACCGGGACATTGCCTGGATATGCTCGTCAGGTTGAGCTGTTCCAGCAGGTCTCCGAGGCTAACCGCCTGCTCACGCACTGCCGAATGGTCAGACGCGAACGGTCACCTTAGGCACTGCTGATGCATATAGGAAAAGCACTACCCGCAATAAATTGCCACCCATCCAGAATGAGGAGTGTTGCCGCCATGGACTGGCGTCACCATGCTGTCTGCCGCGACGAGGACCCGGAACTGTTCTTCCCGATTGGGACGTCCGGACCGGCTCTCCTGCAGGTCGAGCAGGCCAAGGCCGTCTGCAGGCGCTGCTCCGTGACCGACCAGTGCCTCCAGTGGGCGCTCGAGTCCGGTCAGGACGCTGGCGTCTGGGGCGGGATGAGCGAGGAGGAGCGGCGCGCTGTGAAGCGGCGCGGCGGCCTCCGGGTGCTGCGCGCTCACTCCGCCTGATCCCCAACGACACAGCTGCACGCCCCGGACGCCAGCGTCCTGACCGGACTCGAGCGCCCACTGGAGGCACTGGTCGGTCACGGAGCAGCGCCTGCAGACGGCCTTGGC
>NZ_JBFAPG010000065.1:0-19030 GCF_040675595.1 Micromonospora sp. NPDC049580 | reverse complement strand
CGGGTTCGGCCGCCGCGGTCGCCGGTTTCTCAGTGGGCGTGGTGGTACTGGTGCACCACCGCGTGCCCCTTGCCCCGGCTGATCATCCACCGGTTGACGGGCGTGGTCAGCAGGAACGCCACGACCAGCGACCCGGCCAGGGACGCCCAAAACAGCACGCTGGTCAGCCCGGCGTTCATCGCCCCGGGCACCGCGACGATGAACGCGTTGTCCAGCAGCTCCATGATCGCAATCGACACGGTGTCGGCGGCCAGGGCCACCTTCAGCGCGGTGCGGACGTTGACACCGGCTCGCAACACGCCGCGCATGGTCAGCCCGTAGCCGAACACGAAGGCCAGGGCGATCGACAGCACCACGGTGGCGGCGTTGTGCAGCCCGGCCGTGGTGCCGATGACCATGCCCAGGACCTCACCGATGGCGCACCCGGTCAGGCAATGCAGCGTCGCCGACGCCGCGACCGCCCAGCTCTCCACCACCCGCATCTGCTGCCGGTCGGCGTCCGGGCTGTGCTGGTTGTGGCCCTCGTGCCCATGCCCGGCGTGGCCGGCCGAGCCCGGTGCCGCAGTCGCCGTGGGGCTCTGAACGTGGCTGCTGTGATCCATGTCCGACCTCCTTCACTCGCCCACACCGTACCCCCCGGGGGTATGTATGCCAAGGGTTGAGGGGCAGCGTGCCCCCGCGCTGCCTGTCGCACTGACCCGCCGCGACGACGACGGACCCGCAGGCGGCCGATCCTGCCGGTGCGGCTGAGCGGAACCGTCACGACCGGGTGGCCGGCGTCTGGAGTTGGGTGCGCTTGTCCCGGATGTGCCGCAGGCTTGATCGAGGGCGGCGGTGGGGACGCGGCGGGGCCGCAGCCCTCGTCGGCAGTCAGGCCTTCAGTCATCGGGAGTGCGTCTTATCTGTCGACGGCGCGGCCACGTGGTACGACTGCTTCAAGAACAAGCCGACAAAGCAGGCGGGCCGGTGACGACGAACAGAGTGGCCAATCTGCTGCGTGGGCGGGAGAGTCCGCAACGGCCGACCTTCCTGGAACTGTTCTTCGATCTCGTGTACGTCTTCGCGCTCACCCGGATCGTGCACGAGTTGGTGCTGGACTACACCAGGGGTCACGTCGCCGAGACGTTGACCACTACCCTTTCGGAAAACGGCGAGACTCTGCTGCTGCTATTGGCCGTCTGGTGGATCTGGACCCAGACGGCGTGGATGACCAGCAGATTCGACCCGTTCCGGCCGGAGATCCAGTTCCTTGTCCTCGCGACGATGTTCGGGAGTCTGCTCCTGGCGGTCGCGATATCCGGGGCTCTCGCCGAGACCGGAATTCTCTTCGCGAGCACGTACGTCGCGATCCAGGTGGGCCGCACCCTTTTCTTCGTAGTTACCTTGCGGGGCCACGATCTGCGCCGCGTCAACATGCTGGCGCTCGTCTGGTTCGGCGCGTCGGCCGTGCCGTGGCTCATCGGAGCCTTCGAACCCGAGTTGACGCGCAATTCGCTGTGGGCGCTGGCCCTGGCGATCGACTACCTGGGGGGCAGACTCGGCTGGCCGGTACCGGGGCTGGGCCGCTCGCGGGTTTCCCCGTGGGCCGTCGCCGGCGAGCACCTGGCCGAACGCTACTGGCAGCTCGTCATCGTCGCGCTTGGTGAGACGATCCTGACCTCCGGCTCGAGTCTTCTACGTGGTCCGATTGTGCATGAACGAATATTGGCTCTTACCTTGTCGTTCCTCACCACGGTGTTGCTGTGGCGGATCTACTTCTACCGAGCCGGCCAGATCTTGGGCGAGGCCGTCGTGGCATCCGGCGACCCAGGCCGACTCGGTCGGTCGGCCGAGCTCTGTCACCTGCTCATGGTGTCCGGCATCCTCGTGACCTCAGCCGGTTCCGAACTCGTCTTGCTGGATCCATCCGGACACGCCAAACCCGCCTGGGTCGGCGCCATCCTCGGCGGGCCCGCGCTCTACCTCGCCGGGCGTTCACTATTCGAGTACGTGGCCTTCGCCCGCGTGTCCCTTCCGCGGCCGATCGGGATCCTCGCCCTCGTGGCCCTAGCGCCGCTGATGGTCCGTCTGCCGCCACTCAGGGTCGCTGCGGCAGCTGCCGCCGTCCTGCTCGGCGTCGCCGTCGCGGACGCGATCCGAGCCCACGGACGCCCACTGGAGCAGGCCTCGCCGCCACGCTGACCGGGCAGGCCGGGATGCCGATGCTGGTCGGCACCTTCTCAGGTCGGCGAGGGTGGCGACGCGGCGGTCAGTGCCGGCGGACAGCGGGCCGCTGCCGGGGCGAGTGCGGTGACGGCGATCGTGAAAGCCCTGCTGCCGGTGTCCTGCCAGAGGTGCGGGGAGAACGGAGGGAGCGGTCTGGCCGTCACCGCGCCCAGCCCCTGGTCATGGGATGACAATTGCCGGATGGACCAGGTGCTCAACCTGCTGGTGTCGCTGCCACCGGCCCTGGTGCTCGTCTTGGCGTTCCTCCTCCCGGCGCTGGAGGCGTCGACCTTCCTTGGCCTGGTGGTGCCGGGGGAGGTGGCCGTGCTGGTCGGCGGAGTCCTCGCCCACGACGGGAGGCTGCCGCTGTGGGCGGTGGTGGTTGTGGCGCTGGCCGGGGCGGCCCTCGGCGACCAGGTGGGTTATCTGATTGGCCGCCGTTACGGCCGGCGGCTGCTGGACCGAACGCCGCGCCGGTTCGTTCGATCTGGTGAGCTGCGTCGTGCGCTCGACCTGATCCGTCGGCGGGGCGCCGGCGCAGTGGTGCTCGGCCGTTGGGCGGCCGCGCTGCGGGCGCTGGTGCCGGGTCTGGCGGGCATGAGCGGCATACCGCAGCGCACGTTCACACTGGCCAACGTTGCCGGCGGGGCGCTGTGGGCAGCGGCGGTGGCCGCGCTGGGTTACCTGGCTGGCGCCTCGTACGGACTGCTGGAGCGGCGACTTGGCCTGGGCGGGGAGGTGCTGCTCGCGGTTGTGGCGCTGGTGATCGCAGCACGGATCTGGGCTGGCCGGCGGGCTGCGCGCCGCGAGCGAGCCGTGCAGGAACCGACGAGGCCCAGTGACGGCCGACATCCTGGCGCTCCCGGGGAACCTCGACGCCGCCGACGTCTGCGCGGCTGAACTACTCGCCGCCGGCGGACTCGCAGCGGAGCAACGGTGGGACTTCCGTCGGGAGGGCGTCGATAACAGACGCGTTCAGGCCGTCCACATCAAGCGTTCGCAGCGGTGGCACAGCATCGACCGCGGGGTGCTCGTCAACCCCGGGTCAGTTCCAGGGATCGGCGTTCGGATCCTCGCCGAGCAGTTGCGCGCTCTCCAGGCACAGGTTCTCGCCGAACAGTTGGTTGCCGCGGGAGTCGGTGCCCCATGCGTCGTCGGCGGAGGCAGCGATGGCGCGCCATGTGTAGCCGTCAGCCGACCTGGCCGGCCTGGTAGTGCCCGGACCCTGACCTGGCCTTCGCGTCACCGACCTGTCGTTCGCGCCAGCGGTGATCAGCGGACCCGGGACGGATCGGTCGTCCGGGTACGCAGCCACGCGTCGAAGTCGCGGGCCACGATGCGTTCGTCGGTGACACCGTCGGCGGCCGGCGAGCACAGCCAGCGGATCGGCGCGGCCATGACGGCGGGATCAAGCATCTGCTCGCGAACCGCCTGGGGCATCCCGTCCGGGATCATGCCGGTACGGGTGGCCCCGCCGGGCAGGAGTACGTTGACCCATACCGAGTGCTCGCGCAGATCAGCGGCCATGATGCGGGACAGCGCCTCGGACCCCGCTCGTGACGGGCCGTAGGGCACGAAACCTCTACGGATCATGGTCTCCTCGTTGAGCGAGATGTTCACGATGCGTCCGCCGCCGGCGGTGAAGAAGGTCGGTACGACCGCGCGGGCGACCAGGAAGTAGCCGGTGAGGTTCGTGTCGATCACGTCCCGGAAACCGTCGGGCGTGACCTCCCAGAAGCCCCGAGGTTCGGTGAAGAACTCCGGGTTCACGGTTCGCATGCCGATCCCCGCGTTGTTGACCAGCACATCGAGTCCGCCCAGGAGGTCGACCGTCCGGCGGACACCGTCGGCCACCGAGCGCTCATCCCGGACGTCCATGGCGACGCCACCGACCCGCCCGCGCTCGGCGTCGATCTGCTCGGCGACCTGGGCGGTGCGGCCCTCATCGCGGCTGGTGATGACCACCCGCGCGCCGCCGTCGGCCAGCGCCTCGGCCATCGAGCGGCCAAGGCCGTTGGTCGCCCCCGTGACCAGGACCCGTACCCCGGAAAGGGACTCGTCGGTTCTCACGTCACGCACGGTCATGAACCAATCATTCCTCATTCGTGCGCGTGCCGTGCGGAGCAGGCTGACCGGCCCGGGCTGCTGGACGCGGCCGTTCCGTCCCGCGTTTGGCGGCCGGAGGCGCGGGAACACCTCGCCGATCGGGCCCAGGCGACCCGCCACGTCTGTCGTCCGGCAGCGCTGGTGATGCCGGCGAGACCCGAGAGGAGCGAGGATGAGCCCACGCAGGACAACCGTCCCGGCACGCAGATCACCCGGAGCCACCAAGGCCACCGGGGCGACGAAGATGCCGCCGAGCCGGAAGGTGGCGGCCAAGAAGGTCGCCGCTGCCACGAAGCGGGCCACCGGCGCGAGCGCAGCCAAGACGCCCGGCGAGAAGCCCACGCCGACCACGCCCCGCGTCGCCCGGAAGAAGGACGTTTCCGCCACCACGGCCTCGCCCAGCCGCAGGCCGACGGCGAAGGCGGCCGCCGCCAAGAACGCACCACCAAAGAAGGCGCCCTCAGCGAGGGCCGCGGCGAAGAAGGCGCCGGCGAAGAAGGCCGCGCCGACCCGGGCCCGCACCACGTCCGCCACCAGGGCACCGGCCAAGAAGGCGACCACCATGGAGTCGTTCGGCAACCGGCGTACGGCGCGAAAGACCTGAACTTCGACGCCTACCCGATGTGTCGCACCGGCTCGATGACCGTCGGGGAGGCGTCGCCGCAGGCGTGCGCCTCACCATGCGGCCCTGCCCGCCCACGCCGTTCGGGAACCCCCCCCGGTCCGCACGCGTACCGCCGGGTCAACGACCGGCGTCACGGGCACGGTCTCCTCGCAGAATGCCCTGGCCAGTGGAACTCCGCGCGTGTTGCAAACGCCCCTGCGGGGTTCGCCCCTTATGAAAGAGTTTGCTCTGAAGGTTGCCGATTATCGACGGCACCCGCACGAGCAGATCAAGTGACAGGGGCGGACATGAGGTGGCTGATCGGTGGTGCGGCCGCGATTGCCGGGGGGATGGTTGTCCGGCGCCTGCTCGGTGGGGCTGGCCGGGGCAATGACCAGTGGCAACGGGTTCAGGCCCGGCGGCGCGGGGCGCGGTGGCACGTGGCGACGGTGAACCGACCGGCGGGTGACGTCGCCCCGGGCGGCCAGTTCCCCGAGCCGCTGGCCGGGCTTGGCGACGCCGTCGAGGTCCAGGTCCGGCCTGCCCCCGGCGGCCGGGGGACCGAGATCGCCGTACGGCTGCGCGACGGCGCCCGACTCCCTGTTGCCGCCGCGGCCCGACGGGTCACCGGCCGGGATCCTGAACAGGCGATCCGGGCTGCGCTGCGCGAGTCGAAGCAACTGATCGAAACCAGTGAGGTCCTGCATCCGGACTATCCGCCCACGACCGAGCCGACGCCGATGAACAAGCCACTGCGAATGGCCACCCAGCAGGGTCGGCGGGAGGGACGACAGTGAAGGCGCTGGTCTGGGAGGGAGCCAACGAGCTCGCGGTGCGGCAGGTGCCGGACCCGCAGATGCGTAACGAGCAGGACGTCATTGTGCGGGTCCGGCGGACTGTGACGTGTGGTTCGGACCTGCACCTGCTCGGCGGGTACATCCCGTTCATGGAACGCGGCGATGTCCTCGGGCACGAGTTCCTCGGCGAGGTCGTCGAGGTCGGTTCGCAGGTACGCAAGCACAAGGTAGGCGACCGGGTCGTCGTCTGCTCGTTCGTCTCCTGCGGCAAGTGCTGGTACTGCCAGCAACAACAGTTCTCGCTGTGCGACAACGGAAACACCAACCCGATGATCACCGAGAACGTCTGGGGCGCCGCGCCCGGAGGCTGCTACGGCTACTCGCACGCACTGGGGGGCTTCGCCGGCAGCCACGCCGAGTTCATCCGCGTCCCCTACGCCGACCAGGGCGCCTTCACCGTCCCGGACGAGGTGAGCGACGAGCGCGCGCTCTTCGCTTCCGACTCCGCGCCGACCGGTTGGATGGGCGCCGACCTCGCCGGCGTCAAACCGGGCGATGTCGTGGCGGTCTGGGGTGCTGGTGCGGTCGGGCAGATGGCGGCTCGGGCGTCCGTGCTGCTCGGTGCCGATCGGGTGATCGTGATCGACCGACTCGACAACCGGCTCCAGATGGCCCAGACACATCTCGGCGTCGAGACGCTGAACTACGAGCAGCAGGACGTCAGCGGCGAATTGCTGGAGCGCAGTGGCGGCCGAGGCCCGGACGTGTGCATCGAGGCAGTGGGTATGGAGTCGCACAGCAGCGGTCCGCAGTTCTGGTACGACCAGGTCAAGCAGCAGCTGCGCATCGAGTCCGACCGACCGATCGCCGCCCGGGAGGCGATCTACAACTGCCGCAAGGGCGGCAGCGTGTTCATCCTGGGTGTGTTCGGCGGCCTGGTCGACAAGTTTCCGCTCGGGGCGGTGATGAACAAGGGGCTGACGCTGCGCGGCGCACAGCAGCACGGACAGCGCTACATTCCCATGCTGCTGGAGCGGATGGCCCGCGGCGAGCTGGTCACGGAGCATCTCGCGACACACACGATGCCGTTGGACCAAGCGCCGCGCGGCTACGAGATGTTCAAACAGAAACTCGACGGATGCGTACGGGCCGTCTTCCAGCCGACCAGCTGATTCCGCCGTCGCCGGTGCCCCTCGCACCGTAGCGCGACCTCACTTACTGGATGGCCCTCAGCGCCGTCGCGGCAGCTCCCGTGCCGCTGACGTGGTGGTGGAGCCAGGCCGTCGAGGGGAGCGCCCCCGACCACGCGTCGTCGTGTGAAAGGCCCGCCACTGCCTCTGTTCGGAGTCAGGACGTGACGTGTCGGATCCGGTCCCCGGTCCAGGCCGCTTCGAGGATCGCGGTCAGGCTGGCGGTGTCGGTCGGGCCTGGATGGTTCTGGATCAGGCGGGTGACGCCACTGGCCATCTCCGCGAAGCGCGGGAGGTCGGCGCGTGCCACGCCGATGTCCGCCAGGGTGGCAGGGATGCCGATGTCGGCAAGGAGCCCGTCGAGCCAGGTGAGGAACATATCTGCGGCCTCGGTATCCGAGGCGTCGGTCACGTCGAGCCCGCACACACCGGCGAGGATGGCCAACCGGTCGCTGATGGCCTCCCTGGCCGCGTCCAGCGCGTAGGGCAGCAGCAGCCCGACGCCCAGGCCGTGCGGCGTGTGCGTGGCTGCGCCGATGGGGTACTGGAGAGCGTGCGGGGCCGCGTTGCCCGCGTGGGAGAACGCCAGCCCGGCGAGCATGGACCCATAGGACATGTCCGCCCGCGCGTCCGTGTCGCCTCCGTCCCTGACCGCACGACGCAAGCTACGGGCGATCCGCTCGGCGGCCAGGAGCGCGTAATGGTCGGTGATCGGGTTGCGGCCGAGGAAGACCTGCTCCACCGGGTCGCGCGGTCCGTGGGCCCGCCCTCGCGCGGTGTAGCTCTCCACCGCGTGACAGAACGCGTCGATGCCGGAGTGGGCGGTGACGGTCGCAGGGCACGTGTAGGTGAGTTCGGGGTCGACGATGGCGAAGTCGGGCACGATGTGGACGCTGGAGACCCCCACCTTCAGCTCGCGGTCCGGGTCGGTCAACACCGAGACGGGTGTGAGCTCGGAGCCGGTGCCGGACGTCGTCGGGACCGCGACGAGAGGAATCGTGGGCCCCGGCACCTTCGACTCGCCGTAGAAGTCGCGCGGCGTCCCGCCGTGGCGGCGGATGACGCCGACGATCTTGGCGAGGTCGATCACCGTGCCACCCCCGATGGCGAGGATCACGTCGGCGTCCACCTCGGCGGCGACCGAGACGGCCAGGGCGACATCGGCGAGTGGCACGTCTGACGTCGCGTCGGAGAACACCCCGACGACCTCGACCCTCTCCCGCACGGCGGCCACGATCTCGGCCACGCCCGGCTGCCCGAGAAGGACCTGGTCGGTCACGATGAGGACTCGCGAGCCACTCTCGGCCACCACTCGTGGGATGTTCTGCGCGACCCCTTCGCCCACTATCAGCTGGCGTGGTCCGCGGACGGTCTCAAGCATGTCAGTGCCTCTCTCGAACGTCGGCGGCGATGTGCGGGGCGGAAGCTCGGGGCGGCAGGCCGGTCACGGTAGGTCGATCGCCGCGTAGGTGAGGTCGAGGTACTCGAGGATGCCCTCGTGCGACCCCTCCTTGCCGATCCCGGACTGCTTCACGCCTCCGAACGGAGCTGACGGGTCCGAGATCAGGCCACGGTTGATGCCGACCATTCCCGTGTCCAGCCCTTCGGCGAACCGGAGCGCCCGCTGGAGGTCACGGGTGAAGACGTATCCGACCAGGCCGTGCTCGGTGTCGTTGGCCTTCGCCAGCACCTCGTCGTCGGACGTGAACGAGATGATCGGCGCCACCGGGCCGAAGATCTCCGTCTTCAGCATCCGCGCGTCGTCGGGCACGTCGACGAGGACCGTGGGCGGGTAGAAGTGGCCCGGCCCATCCGGACGCTCGCCGCCCACCACGATCCGGGCGCCGCGATCGACCGCGTCGGCGACGAGCTCGTCGATCCTGGTGACCGAAGCCTCGTCGATCAACGCCCCGACGTTCACGCCGTCGTCGAGACCATGGCCCACCGAAAGCGCGCCCATCCGCTCGGCGAAGCGCGCCGTGAACTCCTCGCGCACCGGCTCCTCGACGTAGATCCGGTTGGCCGCGATGCAGGACTCCCCGATGTTGCGCATCTTGGCGACCATGGCACCGTCGAGCGCGACGTCCAGGTCAGCGTCGGCACACACGATCAGGGCCGCGTTGCCGCCCAGTTCCATGGACGTACGCAGCACGTTGTCCGCAGCCTGTCGGAGCAGCACGCGCCCGACCTCGGTCGACCCGGTGAACGACAGCTTGCGGGTCCGACTGTCGGCCAGCAGTGCGGAGACCACCTCGCCGGAACGCTTGGTGGTCAGCACGTTGACAACGCCCGGGGGTACGCCGACCTCCTCCATGATGCGGGCCAGGAACAGCATGGTGAGTGGCGTCTGGGCTGCTGGCTTGGTGATCGTCGTGCAGCCCGCGGCCAGCGCGGGAGCGATCTTGCGGGCGCCCATGGCCAGCGGAAAGTTCCAGGGCGTCACGAAGACGCACGGTCCGACCGGCTTCGGCACGGTGAGGATGCGATACCCACCTGCGGGAGCGGTGCTGTAGCGCCCCTCGACGCGCACCGCCTCCTCGGCGAACCAACGGAAGAACTCGGCGCCGTAGGCCACCTCCGCCCGAGCCTCGACGAGCGGCTTGCCCATCTCGAGCGTTATCAGCCGGGCGACCTCCTCGGATCGCTCGATCAGCGCCCGGTACGTCGCGCTCAACAACTCCGACCGTTTCCGCGGCGGGGTCGCCGCCCACTCCGTCATTGCCGTGCTCGCCGCGTCCAGAGCGGCGAGCCCGTCAACGACGTCCGCGTCCGCCACCTCGGCGATGGCCTTGCCGGTGGCCGGGTCCTCGACGGCAAAGGTGGCTCCGCTCGCGGCGTCGCGCCAGGCGCCGCCGATCCGGAGCCGCCGGTGCTCGGGGGCCAGGACGTTCATCGGGTCACTCATTGCGTCGCCTCCTGTGATCCTCGTGGTGATGTCCGGCGTGCCCCAGCGAGTGCGCTGCGCGCGTGGACGGACGGGTCACCCGCCCTGGTCCGGGGCGAGGTTGCCGAGCGGGTCGAAGGTGGCCGTGGCCCCGTCTGCCGGCGCGGTTACCGCCCAGCCTCGGACAACGACAGCCCGGTGTCCGCGTCGAACAGGTGCGCACGGTCCAGGTCGACCGTGACGTGCAGCCGCTCGCCGGGCGTACCGGTGACGGTGGGTCGTGCCTTGACCTTGAGGATCTCCGTCCCCACTCGGACGTCGACCACCGTGCGGTCACCGAGCGGCTCAAGCCCGTAGAGCTCGCCGGACAACGACGCGTGCCCACGCTGTTCGACGGACAGGTCCTCCGCGCGCAGGCCCAGCAGCAGCGCCCGGCCGTCCTCAGCCGTGGTCCAGCGGGGCCGCGGCAGCGTCCAGCCGTCCGCACCGACCAGACGATCTCCCTCGGCGCGGCAGGCGAGCAGGCTGATCGGTGGGCTCCCCACGAATCCTGCGACCCACTGGTTGGCGGGACGCTCGTACACCTCGGTCGGCGTTCCGACCTGTTGCACCTTCCCCTCCTTGAGGACCGCTACCCGGTCGGCCATGGACAGGGCCTCGACCTGGTCGTTGGTCACGTAGACGAAGGTTGCTCCGAGGCTCCGGTGGATGCGGGTGAGCTCGGTGCGCATCTCGACGCGGAGCTTGAGGTCGAGGTTCGTCAGCGGCTCGTCCATCAGGAACGCGCGGGGGCGACGCACCAGCGCCCGGGCCAGGGCGACCCGCTGCATCTCACCGCCCGACAACTGCGCGGGTCGACGTTGCAGCAGACGTTCGATGTGCAGCAGGCTCGACATCTGCTCGACGGCCGCGGCGATCTCGCTCGCGGAACTACGGCGTGCCCGCAGCGGCGAGGCGATGTTCTCGTACACCGTGTGTCGCGGGTAGAGGGCGTAGTTCTGGAAGACCATGGCCAGGTCGCGTGCGGCCGGGGTGTCACCTGTCGCGTCCCTACCGTCCAGGCGCACCAACCCGGCGTCAAGCTTCTCCAGCCCGGCGATCGCCCGCAGGGTCGTCGTCTTGCCTGCCCCGGAGGGCCCGAGCACGACGAAGAACGAGCCGTCCGGCACGTCCAGCGTCACCCCGTCCAGGGCCTGGACCTTGCCGAAGGACTTGCGCAGCCCGTGCGCTGCCACGGTTCCCATCAGGCCACCAGCTCTTCCGTGCTCACGTCGTAGACCGCCGGGGTCCCGCCGGTGTGCCGCAGCCCGACCTTTGCGTCAGCGGCGAAACGAACAGTCGGTGGCATCCGAACCCGTACGTCGCGCTGGCCGCTGTGGTCGACCACGTAGATGATTTCGTCGCCCAGCCACTCCGCCGAGACCACCCGGGCCGGGATCGAGCCTTCCGCCAGTGGTTCGGTGACTTCCAGCGCCTCCGGCCGGACGCCCGCCACCAGGCGACGGTCACGCGGCAGGCCTGGCGGTGGCGTGAGAACCAGTCCGCCCTGACCGCGCAGCTTTCCGTCGGCCACCTCCACCTCAATCAGATTCATCGGGGGAGAGCCGATGAATGCCGCGCAGAAGAGACTCGCGGGACGGTCGTAGACCTCCAGCGGCGTGCCGATCTGCTCGACGCGGCCCTTGTTGAGGATGGCGATTCGGTGACCGAGCGACATCGCCTCGACCTGGTCGTGGGTGACGTAGACCATCGTCGCCCCCAGCTCGCCCTGCAGGTGCTTGATCTCCGTGCGCATGTCCGCCCTCAGCTCGGCGTCCAGATTGGTGAGAGGTTCGTCCATGAGGAACGCGCGCGGTCGTCGTACCAGGGCACGAGCGAGCGCAACGCGCTGCTGCTCTCCGCCGGACAGCTGGCGCGGTCGCCGGTCCAGGAGTGGACCGAGCCGCATCAGCCGGGCGGCCTCCTCGACCCGCTTGTGCACCTCCGGCTTGGGCAGTCCCTCGGCCCGCAGTGGGAACGCCAGGTTGTCGCGGGTCTTCAGATGCGGGTAGAGAGCGTAGAACTGGAACACCATGGCGATGTCGCGCTCGGCGGGCGGCAGGTCGTTGACAAGCGTGTCGCCGATGCGGATGTCGCCCGTCGTCTGCCTCTCCAGGCCGGCTATGGCCCGCAGCGTGGTCGTCTTGCCGCAACCCGAAGGGCCGAGCATCACGAACAGCTCACCGTCGCGGATGGACAGGTCCACGTGGTCAACCGCGACCGTCCCGTCCGGGTAGCGCTTGTGCAGGGCGGTCACCTCGATGTCGGCCATCAGCGTCGCACCGCCCCGAGCGTCACACCGGCGATGAGGTGCTTGCGCACCAGGTAGGCGAAGACGAGCACCGGTAGGGCGAACACCACGGAGGCCGCGGCCACGAGACCCCAGTCCGTGGTGGTGCCACCGATGAGGCCGGCGATGGCGGGCGGAGCCGTCCGCACGTCGTCGCTGGAGGTGAGGAAGATGGCGAACACGAACTCGTTCCACGAGAAGATGAGTGCGAAGACCGCCGTCGCGGCGATGCCGGGCACGAGCAGGGGAAGGGTGAATTTCCAGAACGCCTGCAGACGGGTGTAGCCGTCGAGCATGGCGGCGTCCTCGTACTCCGCGGGCACCTCGTCGACGAATCCCTTCATCATCCAGATCGTGAACGGGACGTTGAACGCGGCGTAGATGAGGATCAGCCCGAGCTTGCTGTCGATGAGTCCGACCTGGCGGTACATCAGGAAGATCGGGATCACGACCACCACGGGCGGCATGAAGCGGGTGGACAGGATGAAGAACAGTTGGTCCTTCTTGGCCTTCACCGCGAAGCGTGAGTACGCCCAGGCCGCCGGAACCCCCAGCACGGTGGCCAGCACCGTGGACACCCCGGCGACCACGGCGGAGTTGAGAAACGCGACGGACAGGGCCGAGCGACCGCCGCCGGGAGCGACGAACACGTCCTTGAAATGATCCAACGTGACCGTGAAGCCGAAGAACTCGGCCGGGATGGCGTAGACGTCCCGGTTCTCCTTGATGGACGTCTCGATCATCCACAGCACCGGAAAGAGCATCACGACGGCCAGCACCACCAGCAGCGCCAACTCCACCCCGGAGCGGCCCCGGCCACCAAGGCGGCGCGCGGGGGGCGTGCGATCCCGGGCAGGACCTGTGGACACGGCCTCGTCGACGGAGACGGCCATCAGCCCTCCTTGAGCTTGTTCAAATAACGCAGGTACAACTGCGTGAGGACGATGACGACGAGGACCATGAGGATCCCGTACGCCGAGGCTGTCCCGGTGTTGAAGCCCAGGAACGCGACCTTGTAGACGTGGAACGACAACGTCTCGGTCGAGACACCCGGGCCTCCGTTGGTGAGGATGTAGACGAGGTCGAAAAGCCGGAAGGCCTCGATGGCCCGGAACATCACGGCAATGAGGAGCAGCGGCCACACCAGCGGAAGAGTGATGGTGCGGAACCGGAACCACTCGGACGCCCGGTCGATCGAGGCGGCCTCGTACAGGTACTTGGGAACCGCGGTCAGGCCCGCAAGGGCGATGAGCATGATGAACGGCGTCCACTGCCAGGTGTCGACCACGACCAGCGAGATCAGTGCCGTTCGCTGCCGGGTGAGCCACTCCACCTGCCCCAGGCCGAGCGAGCCGAGCATGCTGTTGATCACGCCGAATTGCGCGTCGAGCATGAATCGCCAGAACAGCCCGACCACGACCGGCGACAGCATCATCGGAACCAGGAACAGGGTGGTCAGCACTCCTCGCCCGTGCGTACGCCGCGAGATCAGGTAGGCGATGCCGAAGCCGAGCACGGTCTGCAGGCCGACCGCGCCGACCACGTAGATCAACGTCGTCAAGGCCCTCTGGTGGACCTGCGCCGACGTCAGGATGGCGGTGTAGTTCCCGAATCCGACGAACCCGGCGGGCCCCCCGCGGGTGGCCGAGTAGTCGGTGAACGACAGGTACAACGCCCACAGCAACGGGAACACCGACATGGCGAGCAACAGCAGCAGCGCGGGGGAGATGAAGGCCACGGCGAGCCCGCGGTCGGTCAGCCGGCGGGACCGACCCGGTGCAGGTGGCGCCGCGGACGCCACCTGCCCGGGGTTGTCGGTCGACAGGGGGACGGGCGCACTCACAGTCCGCCGCCGCCCTTGCGGCCGCTGGAGTCGAGCACGCCCTGCTGCTCCTTGGCGATGTCGTCGAGCGCATCCTTCGGCTTCTTCGCGCCGTTGAGAGCCGCGTTCACGTTGGTGTTCTCGATGTCGACGAGGCGCGCGTACTCGGGCACGTTCCACATGTCCCGCATCCGCGGAACCGAGTCGGTGTAGACCTGGTTGAACGGCCCGGCATTGAGGAACTCGGGCGACTCCAGGGCATCCGTACGCGACGGCACGCCACCGGCCGCGGCCCACTTCTTCTGAATGTCAGGCCGCTCGAACCACTTCATGAAGTTCAGGGCTTCGGCCTGGTTCGCCTTGGCGGAGTAGGCCGACACGTGCATCCCCATACCGCCGAGGGGGACCAGGTTCGTCTTCTGGCTCGGCAGGGTGGCGAAGCCCAGCTTGTCGAGAATCTGCTCCCGCGTCTTGCCGAGCGTCGACTGCTTCGGATCGAGCAGGCCGCCGCTCGCGGCGATCCAGTTGAACGCGATGCACGCCTTGCCCTGGGCGACCGCCGCGTTCACCTCGTCGATGAACCAGTTGCCGGAGCCCTTGGCGGTCAGCGGCTTCATCTTGTTGACCAGGACGTCCATCGCCTCCTGGCCCGCCGCGTCGTTGAGGACGCCCTCGATCTTGCGGGTCTTGGCGTCCCAGAGGTTGCCGCCGTAGACCCCGTTGACCGTGTTGTAGGTGACGGCTGCGGCGTCGGAGCCGTTGGCCTGGTGGAAAGCCAGCCCGCTGACGCCGGGGTTGTCCGCCTGGCACTTCTCGGCAGCTGCGATCATCTGGTCCCAGGTCTGCGGCGGCTTGTCGCCGATCAGGTCCTTGCGGTAGATCATCGTCCAGGTGTCGCCGAGCAGCGGCAGTCCGTACAGGCTGGCGTTCTCGTCGCGCTTGCCGGTCTCCGCCTGGGGGAACTGGCCGTAGGCCGCCAGCAGGTACGGGTTGTAGGCCGTGACGTCGATGTTGTTCTTGACGAAGTCGGTGATGTCGAGGATGTTGCCGTTCGTCACGGCCTCGCCGATGTGTTGCGAGTCCAGGATCGCGATGTCGAAGTCGGTCTTGTGCGCGGCGAACTGGGTGAACATCGCGTCGTGCCAGTTCGCGTTCGGCACGGTGTTGACCTTGATGGTCGCGTTCGGCCGCTCTTTTGTGTACTCGGCATTCGCGAAGGCTTCCAGTGCCTTGGCGGGGGGCCAGTCGAACCAGATGAAGCTGAGAGTCAGCGGGTCCTTGGTGAGCTCCGGGATGGTCGCCGGTGCCTTGGGGGCACTCGCCTTCCCGCCGTCGTCCTTGCCGTCGCCGCATGCCGTCACTGTCGTGGCGACCAGCAGCATGGCCGCCGCCGCCAGCTGCACCTTTCGGCCAGGAACGGATATTCGTCCTATTCGCCGTGGATTCCGCATCTTCTCGCCTGCTTTCTGGGTGGGGACTTCTAGAGCCTCGCTATGTGCTTCGCCGAGCAGTTGCTGGGTTGTTCAGGTGTGTTGCCGGGCTGTCGCGGGGGCCGACCCGGGGACCGGCGTCACGAGTACGCCGCGATGTACTGGGCCTTCACGCCGTCGAGCAGCCCTCCAGGTGATCGACGTGGCCATGGCGGGCGGTTCCGCGATGGTGGCGGATGAAGATCATCCGTCGCGTTTCCTATACGATCTGGTTGGGGGCGTCAGAATGCCGCAGCGTTGTGACTGGTGTCAACAGGTTCCCGAAGGCGCAAGAAAGGACCTCAGGTCACGATGGACGACGAAGCGATGATCGCGCGGGGCCGCAGGGCCATGCCGGGTGGAATGCCGCCGGGAAGATCTCGTGGCCGGCTTGCCGACGAGGTGTACGACACGCTGCTCGGACAGCTGATGTCGCTACGGATCGAGCCCGGCTCCCGCGTCACGATCGACGTCCTGGCGCGAGAGTTGGGGGTCTCGCAGACGCCGATCCGAGACGCCCTGAACCGCATGGAGGCCGAGGGTCTGGTCGTGCGGGTGCCCCACGCCGGCTACCGCATTCCTCCCCAGATCACCCGTCACCGATTCGAGGACATGCTCGAGGTTCGCCTGCTCCTCGAGCCGGCGGCGGCGCGCAGATCCGCCGAGCGGGCGTCCTCAGAGCAGGTGGCCGGTCTGCGACGAATGCTGGAGGAGATGGCGGAGCTCGAGGGGGGTAGCGGGCTGCTGGCCTATGGCGCCTTCGGGCTACGCGACGCCGCTTTTCACGATCTCGTCGCCCTGAGCGCGGAGAACCAGGTCATCCGTGAAACGCTCGCTCGCCTGCACAGCCACGTGCACCTCTTCCGGCTGCACCACGATACCCAGGTCACTCACCTGGCGATGGCCGAGCACGAGGACGTGGTGGCCGCGATCGCCGCGCGTGACCCCGACGCCGCCGCCTACGCGATGCGTCGGCACATCCTGCGGTCCGGCGAGCGTTTCCGACGATTGTTCGACGAGGTCAAGGACGAGGACGGAGTGGCGCTGGAGGGTTGACGGGCGGGCTGGGCCGAGGAATGCTGACTCGATCGGATCGGATTGGATCCACCTCACCGCCACCGCCACCAGATGCGAGGAGAAGCAGGTGCCCAGAGCGCTGCTCCTGACCGGCGACGCCGCCGAGGAACTCGACACCATGTATCCCTACTACCGCGTGCAGGAGGGCGGCTGGGACGTCGACGTCTCGTCACGGACGATGCGTGACGTGCAACTGGTCATCCACGAGTTCGACCCCAACTCCGACGCCTACGTGGAGAAGAACGGCCGGAAGCTGCCGGTCGACGTGCCCTGGGCCGAGGTCGACGTCGAGCGCTATGACGCCCTCATCATCCCCGGTGGACGTGCCCCCGAGTGGATCCGGGTCGACGCCGACGTCAGGCGCATCACCGAGCACTTCTTCGCACGCAACCTCCCCATCGCGCTGGTGTGCCACGGCGCGCAGGTGCCAGCCGTGTACGGGCTGCTGAAGGGTCGGAAGACGGCGTGCTTCCCGCCCATCACCGGTGACATGGAGAACGCCGGCGCGACGGTCATCGACGCTCCCGACGTCGTGGACGGCAACCTCGTCTCCTGCCGGGGGTGGCCCGACATGCCGCAATTCGGCCGGGCGATGATGGAGCTCTTCTCGAAGTCCGTCAACTCCGCCTCGGCGTGAACACACCTGGTCTGTCCCGGTGACGGCACTTCGGACCGTCACAGTCGACGGTTCCCCCGTCCACGTCCTGGAGAGCGGCACCGGGCCCGCGGTGCTGATGCTGCACGGCTCCGGACCCGGCACGACCGGGTCCGGTGCCTGGGCGACGACGGCGCAGGCGCTGGGCACGTCCTGGCACCTGGTGGCTCCCGACCAGGCGGGGTTCGGCCGTACACCGGTCCCGGCGGGCTCCACGGGTGGGCTCCGGCTGTGGACGGAGCAGGCTGCGGGCCTGATGGATGCTCTCGGTATCGAGCACTACGCCGTGGTGGGTCACTCCATGGGCGGTGCCGTGGCGCTGGCGTTGGCGGCCGCGCGCCCCCAGCAGGTCACCCGTGTCGTGGCGGTCGCGACGATGGGCGCCCCCGGAGCGCCGCTGTCCGCCGAGCTCGACGCGGTCTGGGCCGCCCCCGCCGGCCCGCTCGGGGCCCGAGACATGCTGAGTCGCCTCGTCCTCGACCAAGCGCTCGTCACGGATGCGGCCGTCGATGCCCGTGCAGCTGCGATGCGAGCGGGGGCGGCCGCATTCGCGTCGTTGTTCCCCCCACCTCGGGCACGATGGGTCGACGATCTCACCCTCTCGGCGCAGACGCTGGCAGCGATCCGCGCGCCCGTGCTGCTCGTTCACGGCGCCGAGGACCGAGTCACCCCGCTCGCGACGGCAGCCCAGCCTCTGCTCGAACACCTGGCCGATGTCCGTCTGCACGTGCTCGGCCGATGCGGGCACGTGCCGGCGATCGAGCACCCGCACGAGTTCAGGCAACTGCTGTCGTGTTTCCTCCGCCGCGACCGAGGTCACTGATTGCTGCGGCAGGTCCGCAGCCCGTGCTCAAACAGATCGCAGTCGCGGAGGAACGCCGAGCCCCCATGACTGTTCGCCCTGCGCATGGAACAGGGTGATGCAGCGTTCGTGGCAGCGCGCGGATTCGGCCAGTTGCCTGGTGGTCATAGCAGCCGGCGGCGGGTCAGGACCCGGAAGGCCAGGTAGCCCGGCGGTACCGGGAGCCAGAACGTCGCGAGGCGGTAGATCAGGGTGCCTGCGACGGCGGCGTCCAGCGGCAGCCCGTAGAGCAGCAGGCCGGAGACGAGCGCGGCCTCGGTGGCGCCGAGGCCGCCGGGGGTGGGCGCGGCGGACGAGACACCCTCACCGACGAGGCAGACCAGGATCACCGGGGGCAGGTGCGCGAGGGGGACCGGGCCGGTGGCGAGCAGCGCGAGGTAGAGACAGAGGCCGTAGGTGAGGGTGAGCGCCATCGACGCGACGGCGAGCCGCCGCAGCCCGTGCTGGTGGCGCAGTTCGCGCAGCGCGGTCACGACCTGGCCGGCCGCCGCGCGTCCGCGGCGCCGGATCCGGGGTACGGCGAGCACGGCGGCGAGGACGAGCAGAACGGCCAGGGCGCCCAGCAGCAGCGGCAACGCCCTGGCCGCGTCGTGGGTGAGGATGCGGGCGGGTTGGCGGGCGAACGGCAGCAGCACCGGCAGGAGCAGCACCACTGAGAACACGCCGGCGGTACGGGAGACGGCCACGGCGGTGCCCGCGGCGGCGGCGACGAGTCCCTTCTGGTGCAGGTACCGCAGGCTGAGGGCGGCGCCGCCGAGGCTGCCGGGTGCCAGCCGGTTGGCGAACGACGCGGCGACCTGCACGAGGGTGGCCTCGCCCAGCGGGACCCGGTTGGCCGCGGCCAACCGGAGCACGAGGCCGCTGAGCAGGTAGGTCAGGGCGGAGCCGAGCAGCGTCGCTGCGACCGCGACCGGGTTGGCGTGCACGATCAGACGCATGGCGGTGCGTATCTCGCCGAGCTGGGGGAGCAGCAGGTGCACAATCAACCCCAGGACCAGCAGCTCCAGGACCGCGCGGCGGCTGATCCGGA
>NZ_JBFAPG010000064.1:0-19210 GCF_040675595.1 Micromonospora sp. NPDC049580 | reverse complement strand
GTGGGGAATCTCCGCGTCGGGCCGACGTCACACCCGCGCCGGGCCGACGTCACACCGGCCGGCTCGTTCAGTCGTTACCGGCGCCGACGCCGCAGTCCGGCGCGGACCAGCTCGTCGTGTTCGAGCTGCGGTCGCTGCTGTTTTCGCGCCGCGAGTCGACGTGCACGTGGTCGTCGTGGTCGGGGTAGCCCGGTCCGTAGATCCCGCTGAAGCCGTTGTCACGGGCGCTCTTGGCCACGCGGCAGAGCGAGGACGTCCGCGAGGTGACGTCGGCGGCGTTGCCGTAGAGGTGCTGGCTGTCCGACGCGCCACCGACCTGGTTGTTGCAGGCGCGGCTGCGGAATCCGCTCGACACGTTCAGCGGCTTGTCGCCGAGGCTCTTGCGCAGCGCCTCCAATTTCCACATGGTGCGCAGCGCGTTCTGCTTCGTCTGGTCCGCCGACAGCGGACCGCCGCTCCACCCGCTGCCGCCGCAGCCGTTGTCCAACTCGTTGTAGGTGAAGTGCGCGGGTGTGCAGTCGTCGTCCTGGAGCTGGTACAGCTTGGCGTAGGTCTGCGGCCCCGCGATGCCGTCGGCGCGTAGCCCGTACGCCTGCTGGAACCGCTTGACCGCGGCGGCGGTCTTCGGTCCGTAGCGACCGTCGTTCTCCACGATGTCCCGGTAGCCGGCCCAGCCGGCGACCCGGATCTGCAGCTGACGGACGTCGTCGCCGGAGCGCCCCTGGTACAGGTTGCGGTTCCACGTGTAGCAGCCGTCCGCGTACGCTGCCGGCGCGGCGACCACCGACGCGATCGCTGCCCCGGGCATTGCCAGGGCGAAAGCGACAGCAACTCGCTTCAAGGTGTTTACGCGCACAGAAGTCCTCCCGATAGGAGAGCGAATGGGGTTGCTTCGGGACATCGACCGGGACGTCCCGTGATTTCCACCCTCGCACTGATCCGTGCGCTACGCGGCGATTAACGGGAATTGTCCTCACGATTCGTTGTTTCTGGGCGTCGGCTGTGAATTCGACTGATTTGCGAAACAGCCATTTCCCCCTGATCGACCCGGCGGCGCAAGAACCACATCGAACGTCGCATTCGGCCACACCCAGGGTGATGTTCCTCGCCCGTCGGGGGCCGGTAACGTCAGCCCCGGGCGACGGACTGGCGGAGGTGCACGTGGCACGCGGTGGCGTCTTCTGTGTCGAGGGTCAGTGGCACCGCGACCTCAACGAACGCGGTTCCGTGCTGCCCACCCTCGAACTGCTGGAGCGGCTGGGCAAGATCCGCTTCATCCACAAGGACGCGGCCACCCGCGACGAGCTGTTCTACTTCCTGGACCGCTGGCTGCTCAAGCAGTACGCCGACCACCGCGTCGGCTTCTTCGCCATGCACGGCGAGCCGAGCCGGCTCTGCCTCACCGACTGGCAGTCGGTGGAGCTGAACGAGGTGGCCGAGTTGATGGCCGGCCGCTGCGAGGGACGCCGGCTCTATTTCGGCAGCTGTTCGGTCCTACGCGCGTCGGACGCGGTGTTGCGCGAGTTCCTGGAGGTCACCGGGGCCGCCCTGATCTGCGGTTTCACCCGGGACGTCGACTGGGTCGAATCGGCCGCCTTCGAAACCGTCCTGCTCGACGTGCTGGCGAACGGGCAGCGGCACAATGCCGCCGAACTGCGGATGGGCTCCGCGCACTGGGCGCCACTGGCCTCGTACCTCGGCTTTCGAGTGATCTATGCCAACGGCCGGGCCTGGCGCCCGGCCGGCCGGCCCCGCGTGCCCACCCAGGCGGTGCCCCGCGCCGCTGCCGGCCCCCGCTGATCGGCCGCGGCCGACCTGCCGCCCTGCCGCCCGGCCGACCTGCCGCCGCTGGTCGGTGGCCACCCTGGTAGGAACGAGTGATGGCGCCCAGCATCGCGAAGAACACCCGGGTCGACCGGGACACCCTGCTCGACTTCCTCCGGCCTCGGCACCGTGTCGTGCTGATGACCACCCGGGCCGACGGCCGCCCGCAGTCCTCCCCGGTCTCCGCCGGCATCGACGGCCAGGGCCGGCTCGTCGTGTCCACCTACCCCGAGCGGGCGAAGGTGACCAACATCCGTCGTGACCCCCGGGTCTCGGCCTGTGTGCTGTCCGACGACTGGAACGGCCCCTGGGTGCAGCTCGACGGCACCGCTGAGGTGCTTGACCTGCCCGAGGCGCTGGAGCCGTTGGTCGAGTACTTCCGCAGCATCTCCGGCGAGCACCCGGACTGGGACGACTACCGGGCGGCCATGGTGCGCCAGGGCAAGTCGCTGATCCGGGTCACCATCGACGCCTGGGGCCCCATCGCCACCGGCGGCTTCCCGGCCCGCCTCGCCGACTGACCGCGCCTACTCAGTACGCGGCGGTGACCGCCAGCCCAGGTCCGCCGGCGCTCGAACCCCTGAGCGCGCCCGCACCCGCCGGATGGGTTGGCGTGCTGTAGAGCTGCCCCGAATATGGGGCGGGCGATGGCGGCGGCGCGTCCGTCGTGCCCCATATCTGGGGCAGCTCTACAGGGGGCGAGGGGAGGTCGGTTCGGCAGCTCGACAGTCGGTTGCGGCAATCGTCAGTACGCGGCGGTGAACCGCGCGTTGACGTACCGGGGCTGCTCGATCTCGTCGACGATCGCGACCGCCAGGTCCTCGTAGGTGAGCACCGACCGGCCCTGGTCGTCGGTGACCGGCTGGTCGGTGCCGGTGCGGTAATGCCCGGTGCGCTCGCCGGGGTGGAACTCCAGCGGCGGCGGTGAGACGTAGGTCCAGCTCACCCCGTCGGCAGAGTCAGCGCGAGCAACCGCCAGGCGTCCTCCCGCAGCGGATGACTGGCGAGGTGGGCGGGCAGGTCGGCGGCGGCCTCGTCGGGACGACCCAGCGCGAGCAGCGCCTCGGCGCGCCGCTCGACGGCGAGCATCCGCAGCTCGTTCAACCGGTTGATCTCCGCGACGGCCCAGAGGGCGCCCGCGCAGTCCGCGTACGCGGGACCCCGCCACAGCCCGAGCGCCGCGTCCAGCGCGGTCAGGGCCGGCGCGGGCAGTTCCCCGCCCAGCAGCCGTCCCGCCTCGCCGACGGCCGCCTCGAAGCGGTCGGCGTCCACCGTGTCCGGGGCGGCCCGCAGCGCGTACCCCGGGGGTTCGGTGACCAGGAGGCGGGGTGGCTGCCGGGGCGGCCGGTCGGGCTCCAACGCCCGGCGCAGGTCGGCGACGAAGGTGCGGATCGCGCCCACCGCGCCGTCCGGCGGGACCTCCCACAGGTCGTCGACGAGGCGTTCCACCGGCACCACCCGGCCGTGGGCGATCAGCAACCGGGCCAGCACCAGGCGCTGCCGGTGTCCCCGCAGCGGGACCGGGCCGCCCGCGGCGGTGGCGGTCACCGGCCCGAGTACGCCGAACGTCACCCCCACCGGCGGCGTCGGTTGCCTGGTCATGGCACCAATCTAGGCGGCCGTGCCGGCCCGCACTGATCCGGCGCTGACCGTCTGCTGATCACCGCCGGGCAGCCTCGGTGACGTACGACGGCGACGGGCGCCCCGCCCGCCGACCCCGCTTCCCAGGAAGGTTTTCCGTGCAGCCGAGGATCAACGGATTCGACTACCAGCGCGTCACCGTCGCCGACGGCGTGACGCTCACCGCCGCCGTGGGTGGCTCCGGACCACCGGTCGTGCTGTTGCACGGTTTCCCGCAGACCCACCTCATGTGGCGGCACGTGGCGGCCGACCTGGCCGCCGACCACACGGTCATCTGCCCCGACCTGCGTGGCTACGGCGACAGCGACAAGCCCCTGGACAGCGACGGCACGGCGTACGCCAAGCGGACCATGGCCGCCGACGTCGTGGCGCTGGCCGGCGCGCTCGGCCATGGGCGCTTCGCCCTGGCCGGGCACGACCGGGGTGCCCTGGTCGCGTTCCGCGCCGGCCTCGACCACCCGGCGGCGATCAGCCGGCTCGCCCTGCTCGACGTGCTGCCCACCCTGGACATGTGGGACGTGCTGCACGGCGCCAGCGCCGCGGTCGCCTTCCACCTGTACCTCATGGCGCAGCCGCCGGGCCTGCCCGAGGAACTGATCAGCGCCAGCCCGGACGCGTTCTTCAACCATTTCCTCGACGTCTGGACCCGCGACCCGGACGCGCTGCCGGCCGAGGTACGTGCCACGTACCTGCGGGCGTCCCGCAACGCGGTCACCTCGATCGTCGCCGACTACCGGGCGTCGGCCGGCATCGACGTCGTCCACGACGCGGCCGACCGGGCGGCCGGCAACCTGCTGCGGATGCCGGTGACCGTGCTTGCGCAGGACTGGGGCGCGGCGCTCGGCTACGACGCGGCGGGGGTGTGGCGGGCCTGGGCCCCGGACCTGGAGCACCAGACGGTCACCTGCGGCCACTTCATGGCGGAGGAGGCGCCGACCGTGGTGGTCCGGGCGCTGCGGGACCTGCTCCTGCGCTGATACGCGGGTCGGACGAAGACACCCGCTGAAAGTAAGATATCCGACACTATTCGTCACTGATCGCGAGGGGTGCCGCCGTGCCGGCGATCCCTCGCGCGTAGGCCGCGCACACGCCCCGCAAACCAGCTCTGACCTGCGAAAGGGCTACCTTACACCAGGTGGACGAGAGCCGGTCACCGATGCTACACAGACAGTTACCGGCAGCCAACGACGGCGAGTCGCTGACCGCCTCGACCATCGACCGTCCACAAGCATCGCCACCCGCGAACCGGATCGCGCGTGCGACCTGACACGACAGCGGCCGGTGGCGGGCCAACGGTTCCGGTCTCGACCAAGGAGTCACCGTGGGACATCCCCGCTCCCGGGCCAAGAGCCAGCCGTTCGAGGTCGCCGCCCTGGTTACGACGCCCATCTGTGGGTTCCTCCTGCTCGTGCTCGACGTTCAAGCACCGTCGGTCCAGCTGTCCATGCCGGAACCCGTCCAGCTCGGCTGGGAGGTCGCGCTGATCGTGGTCGGCGTGGGCGGTCTGCTCGGCATCCTGTGGCCTGGTCGGCTCTCCACCGGCCTCGGCATCGAGCTCGCGTCCGTGCTGGTGCTCGGCACCATCATCGGCATGTACGCGGTGGCGGTGACCGGTTCGCAGGGCCTCGTCGCGGCGTCGTTGATCAGCGCCGTGCCACTGGGCGCCTTCTGGCGGGCCGCCCTGATCGCCGTCGACCTCCGCTGTCTGGCCTACGGCCACCAGTGCGCGACTCACCGACGCGTCGTGGGAGGTGTCACGTGATCTCGGCACCGACACCCGAAGCGCCGCACTGGGTTCAGGTGCTGCTCAGCCTGCTCGGCATCCTCGGTGGGACGACCGGTCTGGCCGCCATCGCCACGGTCGTGTCGCAGCGGGGCAAGTTCAAGGCCGACGCCGCCGACACGCTGACGGAGGCCGCCCTGACGCTCGTGCAGCCGCTGCAGCTACGGATCACCGAGTTGGAGGGCGAGGCGGTGAGCGCGCGATCGGAGCTGGGGTTGCTGCGCGAGCAGGTCAACCAGTTGCAGTTTCACGTCCGGGTGCTAACCCGCACGCTCGACCGGTGGCGTGCCGCGGTGCACGCCCCGGACGCCACCCTACGCAAGATCCGCGCGGTGGTCGCGGAGTCCGAGCAGCTGCCCGAGGACCAGTGACCGGCCACCGCCGGCTCATCCGCCGTCCGGTGAGCGCAGCCGGGCGATGAGGTCGCGTACCGCCGCCCGGAACTCGGGGTCGGACTCGCCCGGGTGGTGTCCGCGCACCGGTGGCGGCCGGCGCTCCCCCCGGTGACGGCCGGCCGGGTGGGTTCCGCCGGGGCCGGGCCGTCGAGGTCAGCGGGCGGCGCCACCGGCGGCGACGAGGTCCGCCGCCACCTCCCAGAGCCGCTCGGCGTTGCCCGCGTCGACCGCGTACGCCGCCACGCCGCTGTAGTCGGCGGGCCGCTCGGTCCGGACCGGGGCCTCGGCGCAGTCCTCGAAGTAGCGGCCACCCACGCCGTCGAGCAGCGGGGACGCGGCGAGCAGCACCGAGGTGGCGGCGCCCTGCTGCGGGGTCTTCTGCCGCTCCTTCGGGGTACGCAGCCCGCCGGTGTGCTTCTGCAGCCCGGTCGCGATGGCGCCGGGGTTCAACGCGTTGGCGTGGATGTTCTCGCCGGACCAGCGGCGGTCGGCCTCGACGGCGAGCAGGGCCTCGGCGCTCTTGGACTGCCCGTACGCCAGCAGGGGGTCGTACGGCCGGAACGCGAAGTGCAGGTCGTCGAAGACCACCGGGGAGAAGAGGTTGCCGCTGGAGCTCACCGACACGACCCGGGCGCCACCGGCCGCGGCGAGGGCGTCGTGCAGGCCGACGGTCAGCGCGTAGTGCCCCATGAAGTTGGTGGCGAACTGCATCTCCCAGCCCTCGGCGGTGCGCTCCAGCTCCGGCAGCGCCATGATCCCCGCGTTGTTGACCAGGATGTGCAGTGGCTCGTCCCAGCCGGCGACGAATCGGCGTACCGAATCCTGGTTGGCCACGTCCAGCTCGCGGGCCGTGACCCGGTCCGCGCCGATGCTGGTCGCGATGTCGGCCGCGGCCTGCTCGCCCGCACCGACCCGACGCACCGCGAGCACCACCTCGGCGCCGGCGGCGGCCAGCGAGCGGGCGGTCTCGACGCCGATCCCGGCGGCGCCGCCGGTGATGACGGCCCGCTTGCCGGTCAGGTCGACTCCGGCGAGCACCTCGTCGGCGGTCGAGGCGAAACCGAATGGCGTCGTGATTCGCTCGGTCATCTCTGTCCCATCTCTCGATCACGCTTACGTGACCCACTGTCACTCGGCCGGCGGGCGATATCCGGGTTACCGGTTTTCCTGGCCGCCCGGCACGGCGCCCGGAGCGGGTGTCGGTGGGCATCCGACAGTTGGTGGGTTCGTGAGCGGGGACGCGCGCCTTCGTGCACGGCCGGCACCTGGACGTGCTCTTCGCCAACCCGATGGCGACCGCGCTGGCACCGATCTACCGGGTCGGGGTGAACCTGCTGCGTGCGGTCTTCCTGGGCCCGAGCGTGCCGGCGCTCTATCCGGCGCCGGAGGCGGTCGCCGCCAGCGCGGTGGCTGGCCTGCGCGCGCAGGTGGGGGTCGAGGTGAACGATCCACGGCTCACCGAGCTGGTTGCGGAGTTGACGACCGGCAGCGAGCTGTTCCGGCGGTTGTGGGCGCGGCACGACGTCACCGTCCGCCCGGGGGCGGGCGCCGGGTGTTTCACCATCCGCAGGTCGGCGAGTTGGAGCTGCGCTACGAGAAGTTCACGATCAGCGGCACCAGACAGTCGCTGGTCGTCTACCACGCCGAGCCGGGCAGCCCGTCCGCCCGCTCCCTCGCTCGGCTCGGGGCCGCCGTCTCAGCGCCGGAGGCGCACGGATAGCACCAGAAGTCGGGGCTACCGGTTGGCCGCCCGCTCGGCGACCACCACGGAGATGCCGTCGAGGACGCGTTGCAGGCCGAACTCGAAGGCGTACTCCGGGCCGTACGCCCCGCCGTGCTGCTGGCCGGCCGCCGTGCCGACCCGGGACGCGGTGGGATAGCTGTCGGCCGTCAGGAACGTCTCCAGCCAGGGCGCGTGCGACTGCCACCACTGGCCGTCGGTCATGCCGGTCTCCCGCTCCAGGTCGACCACCTCTGACGCGGCGCGCGCGGAACTCTTCACGTGCCCGAGGACGAGGGTGAGCACCGCGTCCATCTCGACGTCGGTGAGCCCGATGTCGGCGACCGCGCCGAGTTCGTGGTCGTACTTGGCCACCAGGTGCGGGCCGAGCACCGGACGGGTCGTCTCGGCCCGCAGCATCCACGGGTGGCGCTGGTAGAGCGCCAGGTTGTCGTGGGCGATCCGCTCCAACCGGGCCCGCCAGTCGCCCTCGACGGCGGAACGCGGCATCTCGCCGTACACGGTGTCGATCATGACGTCGACGAGTTCGGCCTTGCCCGGCACGTAGGTGTAGACGGACATGGTGCCGACACCCAACGCCTCACCGACCCGGCGCATGGTCAACGCGTCCAGGCCCTCGGCGTCGGCGATGTCGATCGCGGCCCGGACGATCCGGTCGACGCTGAGGCCCGGCCCGGCGCTGCGGCTGGTCGGTTCCCGGGTGCGCCAGAGAATGGCCAGGCTGCGGGCCGGATCCGCGGTCGCCTTGCGCTCACTCGCCATGGTGCGGCCATCCTAACAACGCGGTCGTACGACGTACGTCGACCGCGAGGCGGTGCCGGCGAGGCCGTTCTGCCACCGCGCCGGCACCGACCCGTCACGGCTTCACCCGGGTGGGATCCAGCTCGCCGTTCTCGATGTGGCGCAGCAGCGGCGTCACGTCCTGCCCATGACGCGGGCAGAATTCGCCCACGAGATGGGGCGTACGGAGATCAGAGTCCTTCGCGGTCGTCGGTCAGCGCCGGCCCGGCGGCGGCCGGCACGAGGTGGCGCACCTCCGGCTCGCCGTCGGTCAGCTCCCGGGCCCGCGCCTCGGCCTCGCGGTCCTCACCCGTCAACCGGCCACCGTGCTGGCGCAGGTGCTCGCCCCAGGACGGCACCAGGTACACCTCGATGAACCGGTCCGTCGTCTCGGCCGGCCGGAACAGCCCCCAACGCATCGCGCCGGTGCGCTGCCGGGCGCCGCGCACCACGTCCATGGCCGCGAGGAACGGTCCCGTCCGCTCCGGCCGGACGGTGTACTGCACCGTCACCAGCACCGGTCCCACGCCCGGGTCCGGCTCGTGCGCGAGGTGCAGTTGCGGCCAGTAGGCCGACGGTTCGCGGTTCACCGAGCGCAGGTCCGGAAGCGGCCAGATCCGGCTCGTCACGGTCCCGACGAACATCAACGCCGCCGCCGCGAGGTAGGCGAGGACCAGCCCGCCCACGTCGGCCACCAGACCCCACACGAGGGCGCCGACGGCCTGCCCGCCGGCGAAACACACCTGGTAGACGGCCAGCCCCCGGGCCCGTACCCAGCTCGGCAAAAAGAGCTGTATCTCGGCGTTGACGTTGGCCAGCACCGTCACCCAGGCCATCCCGGCCGGCAACAGGGCGAGGAGCACCAGCGGCACCACCCGTACGGTGCCGAGGACCGCCAGCGCGATGGTGAACAGCGCGCCGGCGATCAGCAGGAGCTGGTTGGCCGACAGCCGGGCGCGGATCACGGCCAGCAGCACCCCGCCCGCGATGGCGCCCACCCCGAGGGCGGCCAGCAGCAGCCCGTACCCGCCGGAGCCCAGCCCGAGCCGCCGGGCCGCCACCAGCGGCAGCAGCGCCCACAGCGCGCTGGCCGGGATCACGAAGACCAACGCGCGGCGCAGCAGCCGGCGCACGATCGGCGAGTGGCGTACGTAGCGGCTGCCCGCCCGTAGCGCGGCGGTGAACCGCTCGGGCACCTCGACGGCGCGGGCGCTTCCCGGCCGCCAGCGCCACAGCGCGGCCGCGAAGATGGCGAACGCCACCGCGTTGAGCCCGAAGACCGGGGCGACGCCGGCCCGGGCGATCAGCACGCCGGCCACCGCGGGCCCGACCGCCCGCGCCACGTTCACGCTTATCGAGCCGAGCGCGGACGCCGACCGCAGTTGCTCCTGCGGCACCAGCTCCGGAATCACCGCCGCCCAGGCCGGCAGGGTGAGCGCCTGCCCGACCCCGAACGCGAAGGTGAGGGTGAGCAGCAGGGCCGGCGGCATCCGGTCGGTCAGGGTGAGCAGGGTCAACGCCACCGCCACCGCCACCAGGAACAGCTGGACGGCGATCAGCAGGCGCCGACGGTCGAAGCTGTCGGCCAGCACCCCGGCGGGCAGCGCCAGCAGCAGCACCGGCAGCAGGCTGGCGGTCTGCACCAGCGCGACAAGCGTGGAGGCGTTGGAGTGGTGGATCAGCAGCCACTGCGCGCCGACGGTCTGCATCCAGGTGCCGATGTTGGCGGCGAGCAGGGCCAGCCAGAGATTGCGGTAGACGGCGCCGCGCAGGGGCGCCCACGCGGAGGCCGGACGGTCCCCCGGTCCGGCTGCCGCCGTCACCACCGCCCGTCCGCGCGCAGCACGCGCTCGCCGGAGACGTAGAGGTCGTCGGGTTGCAGCAGCAACAGCCGGACGACCTCGGCGGCGACCTGCTCGGGCAGGGCGTACACCTCGTCGAGGAACTCCGCGCCGACGCGTTCCTGCAAGCGGGTCGGCATCGGCCCGGGATCCAGCTCCATCACCTTGATTCGGTTGCTGTGTTGGGCCTGGGCCAGTGACTCGACGAGGCTGCTGCCGTAGCTCTTGGTCGCCCGGTAGACCGGGATGCCGGGCCGGGGCGCCGCCAGCGCCATCGCGCCGATGTACACCACGTTCCCGTAGCCCTGCCGGTGCAGATGCTCCAGCGCCTCCCGCAGCAGGTACGTCGTACCCAGGACGTTGATCTCCACGGCCCGCCGGATGTGCTCCACGGGCAGGTCACCGAGGTCGCCGCCCGCCCACATCGACGCGCAGGCCGCGACCCCGTCGACGGTGCCGTAGCGCCCCACCACCTCGGCGAACGCGTCCCGGACCTGCTCGTAGGAGGAGACGTCGCAGACCGCGCCGTCGCACCCCAGCTCGTCGGTCGTCGCGGCTACCTCGGCCGGCACGTTGCCGAACACCACGACGCGGTGCTCGTCGACCAGCAGCCGGGCCACCGCGAGGCCCAGCCCGCTGGTACCGCCGACCACCACGAAGGTTCTGGCACCCAATGTCTCTCCAGCCGCCGCCGCCACAGGTCACACGGATCGCGTGATGGCGCGTTCTTCCCGTTTCCGGACCCCGCACACCCGCTACGGCGGTAGTGCTGGCCATACCCGAAGAGTGGATCTGGACGGCTGGGGCACCCGGTCGCTCCCGATTAGCGTCTGCTGCATGACTCCGGAACACCCTTCGCACCTGGCCGGGGCGCTGCGCCATCGCCGCTGGCTGCTCTCCGCCTGGCCCTGGCGCGCGCTGGCCTACCTGGTGACCACCGTGCCGATCGCCGGGGTGCTCGGCGTCGGCCTGCTCGTCATCGGCGGACCCATGCTGCCCGCCGTCAACGCGCTCCGGCGGCAGGGCCGACCGCCGAGCATCGCGCTGATGCTGTTCCTGATTACCGGCAGCGTCATCCTGGTGGCGTTGGCCCCGATCCTGAGCTTCGCGGTCGCCGCCGTCGAGCGGTGGCGGGTCCGGCTCGTCGACAACCGTCCGCTGCCCTCGTCGCCGTGGCCGGGCCTGGCCGCCCGCTACCGCAGCCCCGCGACCTGGCGGGAGGTGGCATACCTGTTCTGGCTGGGCGGGTTCGTGCCGGTCGTGTACTGGGTGTTCCTGGTGCTGGTGCTGCTCGACCTCGGGATGATCTCCAGCCCCTGGCTGGCCGGCGACGCCAACCAGCCGGTGGTGATCTGGCAGCCGATCGACAGCACCGGCGAGGCCGTCCCGTACGCGATCGTGGGGGTGCTGCTGATCCCGGTGCTCTGCTATGCCGTCGGTCTGCTCGCCGCCGTTCAGGCGGCGGTGGCCCGCTGGCTGCTGGCCCACCCGGTGGACGCGGCGGCGCTGCGCGAGGTCACCCGCTCCCGCACCCGGCTGGTCGGCGCGTACGAGGCCGAACGCCGCCGGATCGAACGCGACCTGCACGACGGCGCGCAGCCCCGGCTGACCAGCCTCAGCCTTCAGCTGGGGCTGGCCCGGCTGGACGTACCCGAGGACTCCCCCGCCTCCCGCCCTCTCGCCGTGGCGCACGACCAGGCCCGAGGTCTGATGGTGATGCTGCGGCAGTTGGTGCACGGCATCCGCCCGCAGAGCCTCACCGACCTCGGCCTGGCCGGCGCGGTACGCGAGCTGGCCGATGCCGCCACCATCCCGGTCACCGTGCACGCCGACCTGCCCGGTGAGCTGCCGGAGATCGTGGAGACCACCGCCTACTTCGTGGTCTCCGAGGCGCTGGGCAACGTGGCCCGGCACGCCCGCGCGACCCGCGCCGACGTACGCCTCACCCGGGCCGGCGCGGACCTCGTCGTCGAGGTGACCGACGACGGCCACGGCGGCGCCGACCCGGCCCGGGGCACCGGCCTGACCGGGCTCGCCGACCGGGTGGCCGCCGTGGGCGGCCGGCTGCTGCTGTCCAGCCCGTCCGGCGGCCCTACAGTGGTCCGGGTGGAGCTGCCATGTCGTCGGTGACCCGGGTGGTGCTCGCCGAGGACGAGGTGCTGCTGCGCGAGGGCCTGGTCGCGCTGCTGACCCGCTTCGACTTCGCGGTCTGCGCGGCTGTCGGCTCCGCGCCCGAGCTGCTGACGGCGGTCCGTGAACACCAACCGGACCTGGTGTTGACCGACATCCGGATGCCGCCGGGCCGCCGCGACGACGGGCTGCGCGCGGCCGTCGCGCTGCGCGGCGAGCGACCCCACCTCCCGGTCGTGGTGCTCAGCCAGTACGTGCAGACCGGGTACGCGGCGGCGCTGCTGGACAGCGGCGACGGCCAACGGGTGGGCTACCTGCTCAAGGACCGGGTCGCCGAGGTCACCGAGTTCGTCGACACGCTGCGCCGGGTCGCCGGCGGCGGCACCGCCATCGACCCGGACGTGGTCCGGCAACTGCTGCACCGCCCCCGCGACCCGCTCGCCGCGCTCTCCGGCCGGGAACGGGAGGTGCTGGCGCTGCTCGCCGAGGGGCGCTCCAACGCCTCGATCGCCGCCCGGCTGCACGTCACCGAGGCCGCCGTCGGCAAGCACGTCGGCAACATCCTGCTGAAGCTCGACCTGCCGCCCAGCGACGACACCAACCGCCGGGTGCTCGCCGTACTCACCTATCTGCGCGCCGACCCGGTGGGCTGACCAGCGCCGGGCCCCGATCGGGCCCGACCGGGCGCGGCGTAGATTCGAGCACCGGCACCGCCGCCGGTCCAGGGCGCGGGCCAGGAGATGGGAGTACGGCATGGCGGAGGCGCTGCGGGTCGGTCTGCTGGGATACGGGTTGGCGGGCCGGGTGTTCCACGCACCGCTGATCGCCGCGACACCCGGGCTGCGGCTGGACGCCATCGTGACGCGCGATCCGCAACGGCGCGAGCAGGCGCACCAGCACTTCCCGGACGCCCGCCTGGTCGACGACGCCGACGAGCTGTGGCGTACGCCGGAAGCTCTAGACCTGGTCGTGGTCGCGACGCCGAACCGGCAGCACGTGCCGATGGCGCGGGCGGCCCTCGCGGCCGGCCTGCCGGTCGTCGTCGACAAGCCCCTGGCCCCCACCGCCGCCGACGCCCGGGCGCTGGTCGAGGAGGCCGACCGTCTCCGAGTGCCGCTGACGGTGTTCCAGAACCGCCGCTGGGACGGGGACTTCCTGACCGTCCGCGGGCTCGTGGAGCGGGGCGAGCTGGGGCGGGTGCTGCGCTTCGAGTCCCGGTTCGAGCGGTTCCGTCCGGCGATCAAGCCGGGCTGGCGGGAGCTCGCCGGCCCGGAGGAGGCCGGTGGCGCGCTGTTCGACCTGGGCGCGCACCTCATCGACCAGGCCGTGCAGCTCTTCGGCACGGTCGAGCGGGTCTACGCCGAGGTCGACCGCCGCCGCGCGGGCGCCGAGGTCGACGACGACGCGTTCGTGGCGCTGACCCACGCCAACGGCGTGCACTCGCACCTGTGGATGGGGGCGATCACCGCTCAGCTCGGGCCGCGGCTGCGGGTGCTGGGCGACCGGGCCGGCTACACCACCTACGGGCTGGACGTGCAGGAAGCCGCGCTGCACGACGGCGGCCGACCGGACCAGCCCGGCTGGGGCGAGGTCCCGCCGGAGCGGTACGGCCTGCTCGGCGTCGACGGTGACCTGCGCCCGACGCCGACCATGCCCGGGGCGTACCAGAGCTTCTACGCCCAGGTGGCGGCGGCGTTGCGCGACGGCACGCCGATGCCGGTGGACCCGCGCGACTCGGTCGCCACCGTCGAGCTGATCGAGCTGGCGCACCGGTCGGCGGCTGAGGGCGTGGTGCTGCCGGTCCCGGCCGCCTGAGACGGCCGAGCCCTCAGAGGTACGCGAAAACCAGTGGAGTGGCGGCGCTTGCGCCGCTAGCGTCCTGCCTCAACCTGTCGTCGAGGCGAGGACGTCCCGTTGTACACCCTGTGAGACCTCCCGAGCGCTGATTCGCGCGTCGCGCCTGTGCGCCGCGCTCCTTCTTGCTGCGGACTTCTCACTGGAAACGGTGTACTTCTGTGCTCTCTCAATGGGCCGTCGTGCCCACCTGCCTGCCCATCGTTCGCCGCCGTTGCCACGTGTGCGCGTCCGCGCACCTCCGGCCGAGCGGCAAATTCCGCGTCAACGCCAACCAGAAGCTGATCGACATCTGGCTCCTCGCGCTCTGCACCGGGTGCGGGGACACGGTGAAGCTCACGGTCCTGGAGCGGACGACAGTCCGCACCATCCGACCTGAGCTGCTCGACCGGCTGCACGACAACGACCGTCGCCTGATCGCCGAACTGCTTCAGGATCCGGTCGTGCAGCGTCGCAATCGATTCGTCCTGGACTGGGACGACGCCTGGCGTCTCGACACCAACGGATCGGCGCACCTGGACCGCGAGATGGTCGACGTCTCGGTCCGCTTCGCGGCGCGCATCCCGGTCCGGCCCGCGCGACTGATCGCCGAGGGCTTCGGTCTCTCCCGGGCCGAGGTCGACAGGCTGAGCGAGGAGGGGAAGATCGTTTCGACGGTTCGCCTGAGCGGCAAGCTCTCCGGCGACTTCACCTTCACATTCAAGCGCTGAGCCCGTCCCGGACCACGGGCCTGTCCGGTTTTGTCTGCCGGACAGGCCCTAATCCGGTTCCTGCTCGGAGAGGGCGCCGTCCGGCACGCGGGCGTCGTCGTCGGTCAGCGCGTCGTCCGTCGAGTCGGCGAGGTCGGCGAGCCGGCGCTCGGCCTCCCGGACCTCCTCGTCGAGCCTGGGGTTCTCCTCGTCGGGACCCTGCGACATGGGCGACCTCCATCGGACGCGGACCGCCCCCGTGTACCCGGCCTGCCCCGGGGAACACGGAAAGCACTCGCCCGACCCGGCCACCGGGCACTCCAGTCCGGCGATGGTGCGGTATCCGAGCGTCCCGCTGCGCGGTGGCGCCTTGATCACGTGATGCTCACCAGTTCCAGGAAGCCTCCCCGAACTGCTCACCAGCAAGTGATCGAGGACTCCGGATGACGCGCGGCGCTGATCAGGCTGGCGGTGAGTCGAGCACCGGGCGGGCCGGGGAGCGCACCGGGCGGGAGCCCAGGAGCGTTGCCGGCCCGGCCCGGTGCCGGATCAGCGCTGCTTCAGCTCGCGCCAGGATGGGTGAGTGCCGCGCCAGGCGTCGGCGAGGATGGCCGCCGAGGCCCGGCTGGGGCACTGCTGCACCCGCTCACGACCCGACGCCCCACCGATCTGGGCGCGGACCTCCCAACCTTGCCCGTCAGTACGGATATACACGTCCCGGCGCCCGCGCGGGGTCGTGTCACCGTTCCACCAGTGTTCCTCCACCTTCATTCGCCGACCGTATAGCAATTTTCGTGCTGGGGGTACGGCGCAGGTGAGCATATACCGCCGTAATAGCCGCAACTCAGACACAGTTCCACCTGTGCGGGCGACGGGGAGGGACCGCATCGGCGATTTCTCCCCGTCCTGAGCGATCAATCAGGCCGGCGTCACATACCGCTGAACACGCCGGCCAGGGTGTCTGCCAACGTGTCCTGCCCAGAGGGGAAATCCACCCTCTGCGGTGATCTGGATGTCACCCGAAGTGAACGGTGGCGGGAACGCCACCCGCACGGCCGGGTCGAACGGGACTCCGAGTCATGACGGGGCGGCCGGCAGGGCCTACCGGAGGCGGTCGCTCACCCCTGAGCGGTGAGCAGGTAGTCGTCCGCCTCCGGGCTCCACCGTAGGTCGACGGCGCCGCTGGTGGCGGCGGCCTTGCAGAACTGCAGGAAGCTGCGGTAGCCGAGCTTCTTCTCGCTGAAGTCGGGGCGGGCCCGGCGCAGTTGGTTCTTCAGGCCGGAGAGCGCCACCGGGTTGCCGGCGCTGCCGAGGTCGCCCACCACGCCCCGGAGCAGGCCGAAGGCGACCTCCCGGTCGCCGTGCTCGGGCAGGGACACCTCCGGGTCGCCCTTCGCGGGCCCCTCGCCCAGGTCGATCACGTTGTGCTCGGCGAGGTGGCGCAGCAGCTCACCGAAGGTACGGAAGCCGTAGTCGGACTCGCTGAACGTCGGGTCCTTACGCAGCAGGGTGCGCTTGAGCCGGGAGGCGGTCACCTCGCCGCTCGCGCTGCCCTGCAACCCGGCCACCGTCTGGGCCACCTGCACGGCGAGGGCGTCCACGTCCCGGCCGGGCTCCTCACCCACCGGCCGACCCTCGGCCTCCTGCTCGTGTTCCTGCTCGCGCTGCTGCTCCGGCTCGGGCGGGCGCTGGTCGGGGCCGGGCTGCCGGGCCGGGCGACCGCGCCGGCTGCGGGTGGGCGGGATGTCCACACCCTCCAGCCGGTCGTAGTAGAGGAACTCGTCGCACGCCGGGGGCAGCAGCGCCGACGTGGACCCCTCGACCCCGACACCGATGACCCGCTTGTTCAGCTCGCGGAGCTTGTGGACCAGGGGGGTGAAGTCGCTGTCGCCGCTGCAGATGACGAAGGTGGAGATGTAGTCGCGCTCGAACGCCAGCTCGATCGCGTCGACGGCCATCTTGATGTCGGCGGCGTTCTTGCGGGACGCGCCCATGCGCTGCGGGATCTCGATGAGCTCGACGTGGCTTCGGGTGAGCATGCGGCGGTCCTCGTCGAAGTACGACCAGTCGGCGTACGCCCGGCGCACCACGACCCGCCCCCGCTCGGCCAGCGCGTCGGCGATCGGCCGGAAGTCGAAGTCCGCGCCGCCACGGTGGTCGCGGGCCCCCAACGCCAGGTTCTCGTAGTCGAGGAAAAGGGCGATCCGGTCTTCTTGATCCACGCGCCTCAGCCTACGCCCGGCGGGCTGGCCGGGGCGCACGCGACGCGCGACACCTCAACTCACCGACCGTCCATTTCTTGCGGCTTAATAGTCGCCTCTTTTCAATCTTCGATTGTCGTCTTGCAGTGCGATGTTCAGTGCTGCATCATGACGATCAATGTCGGGCGTCCGGGGGAACGCCGGGCGGACCTCCACCACCACCCCACCAGGAGGGTCACCGATGTTTCGCAGCATCCTGCCGGCACGGGGACGCCCGGGCCGCCCGGTCGCCACCGCCGTCGCGCTCGCGACCGGCCTCGCCGTGCTGGTCGCCGGGCCCACCGTGGCCGCCGCCGGCCCACCCGGTTCACCCGGCGCACAGCCGGTGGTCACCCGGGCGGCGCTCGATCCGACGCTGGTCGCCGGGCGCGGCGCCGACGTCGACTTCGTCGAACAGGAGGCCGAGAACGCCCGGACCAACGGCGAGGTCATCGGCCCCGACCGGTCCGCCTACACGCTGCCCGCCGAGGCGTCCGGCCGCCGGGCCGTCCGGCTCACCCCCGGCGAGTACGTCGAGTTCGTCCTGCCCAGCACGACCAACGGGATCACCGTGCGGTACAGCATTCCGGACGCGCCCTCCGGCGGCGGGATCACCGCGCCGCTGCGGGTGGCCGTCAACGGCAAGCACGTTCGCACCATGACGCTGACCTCGCATTACTCGTGGCTCTACAACCAGTACCCGTTCACCAACGACCCGCAGGCCGGGCTGCTGCACCCGGACTGGTGGATCACCGAGTGCCAGTGCGTGCCGTCGGCCACCACGCCGTACCCGAGCATCAGCACGCCGTTTCGGCCCACCCACTTCTACGACGAGCAGCGGCTGCTGCTCGGGCGCACCTACCGGGCCGGTGACACGGTCCGGCTCACCGCGCCGGCCGGCAGCGCCGCCGCGTGGACGGTCATCGACCTGCTCGACTCCGAATTGGTCGCACCGCCGCGCGTACGGCTGCTCGCCGCGAACGTGCTGGCGTTCGGCGCCGACCCCACCGGCCGGCGGGACTCCGCCGACGCTCTGGACAAGGCCATCGCCTTCGCCCGGCGCACCCACCTGAAGGTCTACGTTCCGCCGGGGACGTACCAGGTCAACCGGCACATCATCGTCGACGACGTGACCATCGAGGGCGCCGGCAACTGGTACACGGTCTTCAAGGGGCGCGAGGTCGCGCTGTCGACGCCCGCGCCGGACGGCTCGGTGCACACCGGCGTCGGCTTCTACGGTCGCGACGCCGCCGACGGTGGCAGCCGCAACGTCCACCTGTCCGGCTTCGCCATCGAGGGCGACGTACGCGAGCGCATCGACACCGACCAGGTCAACGCCATCGGTGGCGCGATGAGCGACTCCACAGTCGACGGGCTGCACCTGCGGCACACGAAGGCGGGCCTGTGGTTCGACGGCCCGATGCGCAACGTCCGCGTCACCAACACCATCGTCGTCGACCAGATCGCCGACGCGCTCAACTTCCACACCGGCGTGACCGACTCCCTCGTCGCGCACACCTTCGTCCGCAACACGGGTGACGACGGCCTGGCGATGTGGTCGGAGAAGACGGCCAACGCCCGCAACACGTTCGACCACAACACCGTGCAGTCACCGACGCTCGCCAACGGCATCGCCATCTACGGCGGCACCGACACCACCGTCTCCCACAACCTCGTCGCCGACCCGGTCCGCGAGGGCAGCGGGCTGCACGCCGGCGCCCGCTTCGGCGCGGAGCCGTTCGCCGGGTACCTGCGGTTCACCGCCAACACCACCGCCCGCGCCGGCACCTACGAGCTGAACTGGAACATCGGGCTCGGCGCCATCTGGATGTTCGCGCTGGACCGCAGCATCGACGCCAACGTCGAGGTGACCGGCGACGCGTACCTGGACAGCACCTACAACGCGATCATGCTGGTCAGCGACTGGCCGGTGAAGGACCTCTACTCGATCACGAACGTGCGCTTCCGCGACATCCGGGTCGACGGCACCGGCACCTCGGTGCTCAGCGCCCGCTCGGCCGGATCGGGATCGTTCGCCAACGTGGACGCCCGCAACGTGGGAGCGGTCGGCGTGAACAACTGCGGGTCGTTCCACTTCACCCCGGCCGGCTCAGAGTTCATCCTGACCGACCTGGGCGGCAACGACGGCGGCTGGCTCGCCCCGTGGCTGCTGCCCAACACCATCACCTGCGACGACCGACCGCCGTCGTTGCCGCCCAGGTCGGTCAGGATGAACTCTGAGCCGGCCGGGGTGAAGTGGAACGACCCGCAGTTGTTCACGCCGACCGCTCC
>NZ_JBFAPG010000063.1:0-19319 GCF_040675595.1 Micromonospora sp. NPDC049580 | reverse complement strand
CGCCGCCGGGCCGCCGCCTGCGGACGCAGGCGGGGCGGGGCGGGCCGGTCCCGTCACCGTCACACCCGGAGGGCGCGACAGGTAATGCTGACCGATCCGAAGATCAGATCGGGCGGATGTTCTCCGCCTGCGGGCCCTTCTGGCCCTGGGTCACCTCGAACTCGACCCGCTGGTTCTCGTCCAGGCTCCGGTAGCCGGAGGACTGGATCGCCGAGAAGTGGGCGAAGACGTCAGCGCCGCCGCCGTCCGGGGTGATGAAGCCGAAGCCCTTGTCAGCGTTGAACCACTTCACGGTGCCAATAGCCATGTGTTTCGTCTCCTTGACGGAACGTCGGACACACACTTGTTGTGTGCCCGAAGAGGAGCGCTCCGCGCGGGGATGCGCGAATCGCCTGTCGCTTCTGGTCGCCCCGCCCGGAGAACTCCGGACACAACAAAGAGCGCCTGGGGCCACAATTCCCGCCAGGCGCACACAGAGTCTCTGGTAACCAAAACTGCAACCCGGATAAGCTACCACAGCTTCCCCCGTCATGGTCAAGCTTGGGCGGAATCTTCGGGCAACTGGGCGATCAAGGCTGTGAGGCCAGTCACATCGAGCAGGTCGGCGGGCCGGACGGTCACCCCGTGCCGGACGTAGTGGAACGCCGCGCCCACCCGGTCGACCGGCACGCCGGCCAGCTCCGCCCAGGCCAGCCGGTACACGGCCAGCTGCACGGCGGCCACCTCGGCGGCCGGCCCGGTGGGCTGCGCCCCGGTCTTCCAGTCGACCACGTCGAACCGGCCACCCGGCCGGGCGAAGACCGCGTCCATCCGGCCCCGCACCACCACTCCGGCGATCACCGTGGCGAACGGCACCTCCACCTCCACCGGCGACCGGTCGGCCCACTCGCTGGCCAGGAAGCGCTCCTGAAGCTCGACCAGAGCCTCGTCGGGTGCGGCGTCGGCGTCAGCCGCGCCCGGCAGCTCGTCCAGGTCCAGCAGGCGGTCGGCGCCGAAGCGCTGCTCCAACCAGGCGTGGAAGGCGGTACCCCGGCGGGCGTACGGGTTGGGCTCGGTCGGCACCGGGCGACGCAGCGTACGGGCCAGCGCCGCCGGATCGCGCCGCAGCGCGACCAGCTGGGTGACGCTCAGCGCCCCGGGCAGAGCCACCTCGACCGCACCGGAGAGCCGGGTCAGCTCGGCGCGCTCCGCCAACAACAGGTCCGCCTCGCGCTGCCAGCGCGCCACCTCCGGATCCACCTCGGGCTCGACCGGCTCGACCGGCTCGGCTTCGGACCCGATCGGCGTTCCCGACCCGGCGAGCACCGGCCCGGGGAGCACCGGCCCGGGGAGCACCGGCCCGGGGAGCGCCGCCGCCGGGCCGTCGGTCATCAGGCGGCGCACCAGCCCGGCCGCCTCGGCCAGCGCGGGTCGGCGGCCACCCAGCGGGTCGGCCGGCCACTCCGCGCGCAGCACCACCTCGGCCGTCGGGTTCGTGGCGTCCGGGGTGGGCTCCGGCGCCCACGCGTCGACCAGGTGCCCCGGGCCGCCGTCCAGGCAGGCGTCGTACACCTCGCGCAGGAAGACCGACGGACCTCGCGGCCGCTTCGTGCCCTCCCCCCACCAGTACCCGGAGCACAGCAGCAGCCGACGCGGGCGAGTGACCGCCACATACGTCAGGCGGCGCTCCTCCCGCTCGTCGTGGGCCCGCCAGGCGTCGGTGAAGTCGGCCACCGCCCGGGCCACCGCCCGCTGGTCGGCCGCCTCGTCGAGCGCCAGCTCGGGCAACCCGTCGGCGTCGCCGCGCAGCGGGAACGGCAGCACACCGAGCCCGCCCAGCCAGTGGTCGGAGTTGCGCACCGGCCCGGGCCACGACCCACGGCACAGCCCGGCCACCGCCACCACGTCCCACTCCAGACCCTTCGCGGCGTGCGCGGTGACCACCTGCACCGCGCCCTCCACGACCTCGACCTCGCCCGGGGCGAGACCGCGCTCCTCGTCCTCGGCGGCGGCCAGGTAGGACAGGAAGCCGGACAGCGTCGCGCCGGGCGTCTCTCCGCTGAAACGGGCCGCCACGTCACCCAGGGCGTCCAGGTGCCCCCGGGCCAGGCCGGCGTCGCCGGCGCCGTCGCGGCCGGCGCGCACCGCGACCTCCACGTCCAGGCCGATGGTCCGCTCGATGTCCGCGATCAGATCCGGCAGGGCCTGGTCCAGGCGGTAGCGCAACAGCGCCAACTCCATGCCGTACGCCCGCAGCCGCGCGAACCCCTCCGCCGAGTACGCCTGCGCCGGGCCGAGGTCGGCCAGCGCCTCCACCAGGGTCGCCTCGTCCAGCAGGTCGGGGGTGATGTCCGAGGTGTCGTCGGCGGCCACCTGGCGTCGGGCGTTGGCGATGGCCCGGGCCCGCCGGTGCAGCGCCACCAGGTCACGCGGCCCGATCCGCCAGCGGGCGCCGGTGAGCAGCCGCAGCAGCGCGGCCCCGTCGGTCGGGTCGGCCAGCACGCGCAGGGTGCACACCACGTCGCGGACCTCGGGAGTGTCCAGCAGACCGCCGAGGCCCACCACCTCCACCGGCAGGCCGCGCTCGCGCAACGCCGACTCGATCGCCGGGATCTGGCTGCGGACCCGGACCAGCACAGCGGTCGTCGGCCGCTGCGCCACCGGGATGTGCTCCGGCGCCGCGCCGGGCATCCGGGCCGCGCCGCGCCAGGCGGCGAGCACACTGTCGGCGATCCACGCCGCCTCGTCGGCGTACGTGGGCAGCAGCGCGCAGTGCACCGTGCCACCGGCCGCCCCGCCGGGGCTGCGGTGCGGAATCGGGTCGCGGACGGTCAGCGCGGAACGCAGCTCCGGCACCCGGGCGCCGGCCGCGCGCAACGGCGTGGACAGGGCGTTCGCCACCCGGAGGATCTCCGGACGGTTACGCCAGCTGGTGGTGAGCCCGAGCGCCGGGGCCGGCTGACCGTCGGCGCGGGCGAACTCAGTGGGGAACCGGTCGAGGGTGCCCGCGCTGGCGCCCCGCCAGCCGTAGATGGACTGGCACGGGTCACCCACCGCCGTCACCGGGTGCCCGCCACCGAACAGCGCGTTGAGCAGCACCACCTGCGCGTGGCTCGTGTCCTGGTACTCGTCGAGCAGCACCACCCGGAAACGGTCCCGCTCGATCTCGCCAACCCCGGGGTGATCCCGGGCCACCCGCGCCGCCCGGGCGAGCTGGTCGGCGAAGTCCATCGCCTCGAAGTCCAGCTTGCGCCGGGCGTACGCCCGCACCAGCGGCAGCAGGCGCAGCCGGGTCTGTTGCAGGGCGAGCGCCTTGCGCACGTCGGCGTACACCCGGCCCGGCCGCGACTGCACCTCGGCGAAGAACCGGCCGGTCCAGGCGGCCAGTTGGTCCGGTGCGACCAGGTGCTCGTCCAGCTCGCCGGCGAGCGCCAGCACCGCGTCGGTGATGGTGCTCGGCATCCGGTCCACCTCGGACATGTCACCGTCATAGTTGCGCACCAGCAGGTCGACCAACTGCCACCGGGACGCCTCGGTGAGCAGTCGGGTGGACGGCTCGTAGCCGGCCCGCAGACCGTGCTCGGTGACGATCCGCCCGGCGTACGAGTGGTAGGTGGAGACGGTGGGCTCACCGGCGAGCGGGTCGTCCAGCGGGTCGCGACCCTGCCGGCCGAGGCGGCGGATCAACTGGTCGAGCCGGGTGCGGACCCGGTGGGCCAGCTCACCGGCCGCCTTACGGGTGAAGGTCAGCCCGAGGATCTGCTCCGGGCGCACGTACGAGTTGGCCACCAGCCAGACCACCCGTGCGGCCATCGTCTCGGTCTTGCCGGACCCGGCCCCCGCCACCACCAGCAGCGGCTCCACCGGAGCGGCGATGATCGCGGCCTGTTCCCGGGTGGGCGCCGGCAGCCGCAGCAGTTTGGCCAGCTCCACCGGGGTGTACCGGGGCCCGGAGTCCGCCAGCCGGGGCGTCGGCGCGGGGCCCGCGCCGAACAGGGTGGGCTGGGTCATGGGTTCTCCGGACGTCGGACGGTCGGCGGCTCGACCACCTGGCGCCCCTGCCCGGAGACCGGGCAGCTGGTGCGCACCGGGCAGACCCGGCACTTCGAGTTGGCCACCGCGGCGAACGTGGCGGCTGCCATCGTATCGGCGGTCCGCCGGACCAGCGCCGTCGCCCAGCCGGCCGCCGGGCCCTCGCCCGCCGCCGGCTGATTCTGCTCCCGGGCATCCTTCGCGGACGTACCGAGCTGCACCAGCGCCGCGCCGCCGGACTCGTCGCCGAACTCGGCGAACGCGCCCGCCTCCACCGCCGCCTGGTACGCGCCGAGCTGCGGGTGCTCGGCCAGTTCGGAGCCGGTCACCGCGGTCGACTTGCCGGTCTTGAGGTCGATAACCACCAGCCGGCCGGCCTCGTCGACCTCCAGCCGGTCGACCCGCCCGGTCAGGTCGACCGGTCGCTGCGGATCGTCCAGGCGGACCGCGAACTCGTGTTCGATGGCGAGCAGCCGGCGCGGGTTGGTGGCCAGCCAGCGCAGCAGCTTGTCGACCATCGCCTCGGCGCGCTCCCGCTCGGGGCCGGCCATCCATCGGGCGGCCAACTCGATCGCGTCGAACCGGGCGGCCACGTAGTCGAGCAGGGCGCCCCGGTCGGCGCTGGCGTCCTCGGCGAGCATCGCGGCGGCGTGCACCAGATTGCCCACCCCCTGCGCGGTGCTGGTCGGACCGCTGCCGCCGTGCCGTTCCAGGAGCCAGCGCAGGCTGCACCGCAGCGCGCTCTCCATCGCCGACGGGGTGACCCGCACCGGCGCCCCCTCGTCGACCAGCGGCCGGTCGTCGGAGAGCGCCCGCAGCCCCCACCAGTCGTCCGGGTGCGCGCCGGGCACACCCGCGGCGGCGAGCCGCGCCAGCTCGGCCGCCGCGGCGCGCCGCCGGGCCGCCGGTGCGGCCGGGTCGGTGATGGCGGTACGCAGTTCGGCGACCAGCGCCGGCAGGGTGAGCGCCCGGGGCGGCCGGGTGACCGGCAGCGCGCCGGGCTGGTCCGGCTCGTCGTCGTCCGCGCCCTCAGCGCCGTCGTTCCCGGCCGCCGGGGCTGCCACCCGAGCTGGTTCGCCGTTGCCGACCACGCCGCCACCGGTCCCGCCGCCGGTCGCGCCGTCACCGGTCACGCCGCCGGTCGCGCCGCCACCGGTCACGCCGCCGGTCGCGCCGCCACCTGTCACGGCCTCGGCGGAGGGGGTGTCGTCCGGTGAACCGGCGGCGGGGCCGCCGCTCGGGGGGCCGGTGCGCGGGCCGGGCGTGCTCGGCGGCACGGGCGGCGGGCCGGGCGTGCTCGGCGGCGCGGGCGGCGGGCCGGGCGTGCTCGGCGGCGTGCTCGGGCCCAGTTCGTGCAGGAAGCGGCTGGGCTGCTCCTCGTGGTCGTCGCCGCCGACCGCCGCCGACGCCACGGCGCTGACCAGCAGACGGTGGCGGGCACGGCTGATGGCGACGTGGAAGAGCCGGCGCTCCTCGTCCAGCAGCGCCGAGGTCTGGCCCACCACGGTCGCCGCCCGGGCGCCGCCAACAGACCGGCCGGCCAGCACGTCGACCAGCCGTTCGGAGCCGAGCAGGCTGCCGCGCAGGCGCAGGTCCGGCCAGATGCCCTCCTGCACGCCGGCGATAGCGACCAGGTCCCACTCCAGGCCCTTTGCGGCGTGCGCGGTGAGCAGTCGTACCGCCGCGCCCCGGTCGGCGGTCGGCGCGATGGTGTCCGCCGGCAGGTCCTGGGCGAGCACGTGGTCGAGGAAGACCTCGGTGCGGGCGCCGGGCAGCCGGTCGGTGAAGCGGGCCGCCGCGTCGAAGAGCACCAGCACGGCGTCCAGGTCCCGGTCGGCAGCTTCGGCTCGCCGGCGTCGGGCCAGGTCGCCCTCGCCGGCCGCCGGCCGCCCCTGGGCGATCGCGCCGGCCCAGCGCTCGGCCAGCCCGCTGGCGTCCCAGACCTCCCAGAGCACGGTCTCGGCGGTCGCGCCGGGTTGGGCCGCGGCGTCCCGGGCGGTGGCGAGCAGCCCGGCCACCGCCTGCGCCGGCTCCGCCCACCGTCGGTCGATGCCGGCCAGGTCCGTCGGATCGCGCAGCGCCTCGACGATCAGCTCCCCGGACGGACGGCGGTCGCCCCCGGCCAGCGCCAGGGCGCGCAGGCCCTGACGCAGCCGTCGTTCGGCCAGCGGGTCCGCCCCGCCCAGCGGCGAGTGCAGCAGCGCGACGGCCGCCTCCTCGTCCAGCCGGTCCGGTTCCAGTGCGCAGCGCAGCAGGAGCAGCAGCGGCACCACCGCGGGTTGCAGGTGCAGGGGCAGGTCCTCGCCGTGCACCACGGTCGGGACGCCGGCGGCGTGCAGAGCGCGTTGCAGGGTGGGCAACTGCAACGCCGTCGATCGCACCAGCACCGCCATCCGCGACCACGGGACGCCGTCGAGCAGGTGCGCGGCGCGCAGCGCGTGGGCCAGCCAGGCGGCCTCGCTGGTCGCCGACCGGAACGTGTGCACCTCGACCACACCGGCCGGGGCGTCCGGCAGTGGGCGCAGCCGGCGGTGCGCCATCGGACCGCGCAGCCGGCGGCCCAGTCGGGCCATCGCGGCGAGCAGGACCGGGCCGGCCCGGTACGACGTGCTCAGCAGCACCTGCGCGGCCGGTGCGCCGGAGGCCGTCCGGAAACGGTGCCCGAACGTGGTCACGCCGGCCGGGTCCGCACCGCGGAAGGCGTACGTGGAGGAGTCGGGGTCGGCGAACGCGACGAGCGACTTGCCCCCTCCGGCGATGACCGAGAGCAGTTCGTGCTGGGCGGGGTCGGTGTCGGCCAGTTCGTCGACGTACACGTGGGCGAGGCGGCGGCGCTCGGCGGCCAGCAGCTCCTCGTCGTCGCGCAGCAGACCGGTGGCGGCCCGGACCAGCTCGGCCGGGTCGTACGCGATCGAGCCCCGGTTGCTGACGTCGCGCAGCGCGAGCACCGCGACGTACTCCCGCAGGAAGCGGGCGGCGGCCGGCCAGTCGGCGCGGCCGAGCTTCTCGCCCAGCCGGGCCAGGTCGACCGGACCCACCCCGCGCTCGGCGGCGCGCATGAGCAGGTCGCGCAACTGACCGGCGAAGGCCCGGGTCCGCAGTGCCGGGCGCAGGTCGGTGGGCCAGCCGACCGGGTCGTCCTCGGGCTCCTCGCCCACCACGTCCAGCAGCTCGCGGATGATCAGATCCTGCTCGGGGCCGGTGAGTAGCCGGGGCGACGGCTCGCCACGTTCGGCGGCGGCCCGGCGCAGCAGCCCGAAGGCGTACGCCGGGAAGGTGCGCACCAGCGGCTCGCGCAGCACGCGGTAGCCGTCCTGTGCGACCCGGGCCTCGATGCGCTGGCGCAGCGTGGTGGCGCCGCGGCGACCGAAGGTCAGCACCAGGATCCGCTCGGGATCGACCCCCTCGGCGACCCGGGCGGCGACCGCCTCGACGAGGGTGCTGGTCTTGCCGGTGCCGGGACCGCCGAGCACCAGCATCGGCCCGTCGGTGTGCGCGACGACCTCCTGCTGGACGGGATCGACACGCCAGCGGAGGCTCGCCGGCCCGGGTGTGCCGGCGGCCTCGACCTCACCGGCGACCGCACCGTCGCCACTCGGCACGGCGACGCCGCCGTCCGACGCGTCCCCGTCCCCCCGCGCCGGCCCCCCGGGCCGCCGCACCAACCGGTACGCCTGCATCCCCAAATCCCATCACCCCCCTACGACACCAACCCCACCCCACCCGCGCCGGTCATGGAGGTGGCGGCACGACACGCCGACGGCCCTGCCGCCACCCTCATGACCGACCGGGTGGGACCCGGAGTCAGGGTAGGTGGGACTCCAGTGCTTTTAGGGCTTCGGGGACCGTGGCGACCACGGTCAGCAGGTTGCGCCCGGCGGGTTTGAGGAAGTGTTGGTCGGTGAGGGTGGTGAGCCAGTCGAGCAGGGGCCGGTAGAAGCCGTCGGTGTCGATCAGCACCATCGGCTTGGTGTGCAGGGCGAGGGTGGCGGTGGTCCAGACCTCGAACAGCTCATCCAGTGTGCCCAGGCCGCCCGGCAGGGCGAGGAACGCGTCCGACCTGTCGATCATCAGGGTCTTGCGGTCGGCCATCGAGTCGGTCACCAGCAGCTCGTCCGAGGCCAGGTCGGCGACCTCCAGATCGACGAGCGCCTGCGGGATGACGCCCACGGTGTACCCGCCGGCGGCCCGCGCGCCGTCGGCCACCGCGCCCATCATGCCGACGCAACCACCGCCGCTGACCAGCGTGTGCCCGCGCCGGGCCAGCTCCGCGCCGGTCTCCGTGGCGAGGTCGAGCCAGCGTTGGTCCAGGGTGCGGGACGAGGCGCAGAAGACGCAGACCGCCGCCATCAGCCCTCCCGAGGCCGGTCGGGGGCCTGCTCGGCGGCGGCCTGCTGGTCGGCGCCGGTACGCGCCACCGCCTCGTCGCGGACCGCCTCCTGCTCGACCGAGAGCGCCGCCTCGGCCTCGACGATGTGGCGGACGGCCGCGTTGACGTCGTCGGTGAGGCAGATCAGATCCAGGTCGACCGGGCCGATCTTGCCGCTGGCGGCCATCGTGTCGCGCAGCCAGTCGAGCAGCCCCTGCCAGTAGGCGACCCCCATCAGCACGACCGGGAACCGGGTGACCTTGCCGGTCTGCACCAGGGTGAGCGCCTCGAACAGCTCGTCCATGGTGCCGAACCCGCCGGGGAGCACCACGAACGCCTGCGCGTACTTGACGAACATGGTCTTGCGGGCGAAGAAGTAGCGGAAGTCGATGGCCAGGTCGACCCAGTCGTTGATGCCCTGCTCGAACGGCAGCTCGATGCCGAGCCCGACGGAGAGCCCGCCGGCCTCGGTGGCGCCCCGGTTGGCGGCCTCCATCACTCCCGGGCCACCCCCGGTGATCACCGCGTAACCGGCCCGCGCGAGCGCGCCGCCCATCTCCTCGGCCAGCCGGCACTCGGCCGTGTCCGGGCCGCTGCGGGCCGAACCGAAGACGCTGACCGCCGGCGGCAGGTCGGCGAGGGTGTCGAAGCCCTCGACGAACTCGGAGAGGATGCGCAGTGCCCGCCAGGCGTCCCTGGTCTTCCAGTCTTCGCGCCCGCGCGAGTCCAGCAGCCGCTGGTCGGCGGTGCTGCTCGGGATCGCCCCCCGGCGCAGCGTGACGGCGCCCCGGTGCCGCTCCTGCCCCGGGCCGCGGCCGGCCTCCCGCCCGTTGTTCTGGCTCATGAAGCAACCGTAGTGGAGCCGCACACGCCGGGTGTGCGGGGCGCGGACGCCGAGAAATAGTTCGCGATCATGGGCAACTATTTGGCTTCCCCGTACGTCTTACTATTCACATACCGGGTATGCCCGGGCGCGCGCCTTCGGGGGAGGAGACAGCGTGATCAGCAACAGCGAGATGATCCGGATCCGTCGACTGATGCAGCGACGGATCCACGACGTGGTGGCCGAGCGCCGCCGCGCCCGTGACCTCGACCCCGCCCTGTCGCCCGCCGCCACCGGATCCGGAGCCGATCAAGAGGTTCGCGCCGCCGACAACGGGCCAGGCTGACGCGAACCTCTTGATCGCCGGAAACAGGGCCGACCGGCCAGCCCGGAACGGGCCCGACCAGGTCAGGCCGGGGCGAGCCAGCGGTGCAGCGTCGCCGCGCCGTCACGGATCTTGCTGATCTCGACGTGCTCGTCGGGGTGGTGGGCGAGGTTCGGGTCGCCCGGGCCGAAGTTCAGCGCGGGGATCCCCATGGCCGCGAACCGGGCCACGTCCGTCCAGCCCAGCTTGCCGATCGGCGCGGCGCCGACCGCGGCCAGGAACTCCTTCGCCGGGGCCGCCTCCAGCCCCGGGGCGGCACCCGCAGCGGTGTCGGTCACCCGCACCTCGAAGCCGGCGAACACCTCACGCAGGTGCGCCTCCGCCTCGGCGGGGGTGCGGTCCGGGGCGAACCGGTAGTTGACCTCGATCTCGCAGTGGTCCGGGACCACGTTGCCGGCCACGCCACCGTTGATCCGTACCGCGTTCATGCCCTCGCGGTAGTCGCAGCCGTCGATGGTGACCCGGCGTGCCTCGTACGTCTGGAGACGGCGCAGCACCTCACCGGCAGCGTGGATCGCGTTCACGCCGTGCCAGGAGCGCGCCGAGTGGGCGCGGACGCCGGTCGTGGTGACCACCGACCGCATGGTGCCCTGGCAGCCCGCCTCGACGATGCCGTACGTCGGCTCCAGCAGCACCGCGAAGTCCGCCTCCAGCCACTCCGGGAACGCCTGCGCGACGAGGTTGAGCCCGTTGTAGCGCGACTCGATCTCCTCGGCCTCGTAGAAGAGGTACGTCACGTCGTAGCGCGGGTCGGGCAGCGTCACGGCCAGGTGCAGGGCGTACGCGACGCCGGACTTCATGTCGGAGGTTCCGCAGCCGTACATCAGGTCGCCGCGCATGGTCGACGGGAAGTTGTTGTTCAGCGGCACGGTGTCCAGGTGACCGGCGAGCACGACGCGCTGCGACCGGCCGAGGTCGGTGCGGGCCATCACGGTGTTGCCGTGTCGGTGCGTGGACAGGTGCGGTACGCCCCGCAGCACCTCCTCGACGAAGTCGGCGATCGCCTTCTCGTTGAGGGACACGGACTCTATGTCGACCAGTACGCGGGTCAGCTGCACCGGATCGGCGAGGACCTCGGGGGTCAGCGGGTTCTGCATGGATCGCACGGTACCTTCAGGTCTGTCAGCGCGAGGAGCGAGCCGAGGCCGGCCTGGCCGCGACCGAGAGGTGCAACAGTGACGTCCGCAGATTCCGCCTGGGGCATCGGCCTGGCCACCGTCACCGCCGACGGGCAGGTGCTCGACACCTGGTATCCGACCGGCAAGCTGGGCCTGGGTGAGCTGCCGCTGGTCGCCGGCGAGGGCGAGTCGGACGTGCTGGACCTGCCGCCGGGCGCGCTGGGCGACCGGTCGCTGCCCGGTCTGCGTACCGTCCAGGTGGTCACCGTGATCGGCTCGCTGGACGACCCGATCAAGGACGCCTCCGACGCGTACCTCCGGTTGCACCTGCTCTCCCACCGCCTGGTGCGGCCCAACCAGATCAACCTCGACGGCATCTTCGGCAAGCTCGCCAACGTGGCCTGGACGTCCGCCGGGCCGTGCCCGCCGGAGCGGGTGGACGAGCTGCGGGTGATCGAGCGGGCGGCGGGTCGCCACCTGTCGGTGTACGGGGTGGACAAGTTCCCCCGGATGACCGACTACGTGGTGCCCTCCGGTGTGCGGATCGCCGACGCGGACCGGGTCCGGCTCGGCGCCCACCTGGCCGCCGGCACCACAGTGATGCACGAGGGCTTCGTCAACTTCAACGCCGGCACCGCGGGCACCTCGATGGTCGAGGGGCGGATCGTGCAGGGCGTGCTGGTCGGCGACGGCTCCGACATCGGCGGTGGCGCCTCGATCATGGGCACCCTCTCCGGTGGCGGCACCGAGAAGGTCAGCATCGGCGAGCGCAGCCTGGTCGGCGCGAACGCCGGCGTCGGGATCTCGCTCGGCGACGACTGCGTGGTCGAGGCCGGCTGCTACATCACCGCCGCGTCGAAGATCACCCTCCCGGACGGCCGCGTGGTCAAGGCCCGGGAGCTGTCCGGCGTCGACGGCCTGCTGTTCTGGCGCAACTCGGTGACGGGCGCGCTGGAGGCCCGCCCGCGCACCGGCCGGGGCATCGAACTGAACGCCGCCCTGCACGCCAACGACTGACGGCCCCGCCGGGTCCGCGGCGCTCGACCGCGGACCCGACGGGGGTACGCCTCAGCGCAACCGGTACGCCTGGATGATCCGTTCGGTCACCGTGTTGCCGGCGGCGTCCCGAGCGGTGGCCCGCAGGGACACGTGGCCGGGTGCCGCCGGATGCCGGACGGTGGCCGTCCAGCCGTGGCCGCCGTGCCGGACCCGGGCGGGTCGCCAGGTCCGACCGCCGTCGTAGGAGACGTCCACCCGCAGCCCGGTCACGCGCGATCCGGGGGCACCGGGCTGTGGCTGCACCTGCACCGGGATGACCAGGCTCCGGCCGGCCGCGGCGGCGTTGTTCCGGTCCAGCGCAGGCGTGAACCGGATCGCCGACACCGGCAGTGGCCGGTAGTCGTCGCCGGGCACGTGCCCGGACCGGAACGTCCACGCCGCCCCGACCTCGGTGCTCAGGTCGGTGAAGCTGCGCTTCGTCGACACCTCCAGCCGGTAGTCCGCGACGCCGGGCGGCACCGTGAACTGGCCGTACCCCGGCTCGGTCAGCTCGTCGACCAGGACGCCGTTGCGGTACAGGGCGGTTCGGCCGGCGTCCGTGATCGACCGGCCGGCGTGGCCGTCGGCGTCGCCGTGCAGCGGGAGGTTCACCAGGATCTCGTCACCGAGGCGGGTGACGCCCTGGCCCGGCCAGCGCGGCGCGGGGAAGGACGGCCCGTACGGCGCGCTGTTCCAGGTCTCCCTGACGTGCCGGCCCGCCCGGTACGCCTTCGGTTCGGCCTCCAGCACCGCCTTGGTGTCGAGCCACCCCTCCTCCGTGGGCACGCCGAACGTCAGCTCGGAGGACCAGCGCAGCCCGTTGGTGTTGTAGTGCTCGACGCGGTGCCCGGGCACCGCAGTGGGCAGGACCGTCGCCCAGCCGCCCAGGTCCGGTTCGAGGCGCGGGAAGACCACCCGCTCGGAGACCATGCCGGGATAGCCGCCCCGGAACTCGTGGGTGACCGTGGCCAGGTCCCGAGGGCGGTAGGTCTTGTCGAAGCCGGCCGGCATGCGGCCGGGGAACTTCTCGCTGAGCGCGTACAGGTAGGGGCTGCTGGCCACCTCCGGCTTGCGCCACTGGCTGCTCACCGTGCCGAAGAACCGTGCGCCGGAGACCACCCGACCGAGGTGCCCGGTGGCCAGCCCGGTGAAGTCCAACCCGAGCAGACCGAAGCCGTACGAGCCGCCGTCCTCGGTGATGAAGTTCGCGCCGATGTCCACCAGATCCGGGACGGCAGTCCGCTCCGGGATGGTCGTCCGCACCGGCCGTGCCCTGCGGGCGTCGACGGTGACGCTGGTGTCACCGTCGAACACCAGCTCCGGCTGGACCAGTTGGGCCGTGCCGACGTCCCCGCTGAAGACGATGCTGGCCACCGCGTAGCGGCCCTTGGGCACGCGGACCTCGACGGTGCCGTCCGGGTCGTACAGGTCGCGGCTGTCGAGGGTGTCCAGCCGGATCAGCGTGGTGATGAACCCCTCGGCGGGCGCGCCGCTGTCGTCGAGGTGCCGGACGGTGAGCTGATAGCTCTCCACCTCCCGGTTCACCGCGACCGGGGTGACCGCCACCGCGGTGCCGGAGCGGGCCACGATGCGGCCGGTCCAGTAGCCGTCCGTGCCGATCCGGGTGTCCACGGTGACCGTGGTGCCCGCGGTGCCGCCGGCGGGCACGGTGACCTGACCCGCCCCGAGGGAGAACATGCCGGCCGGAGCCGGTTGGCCGTCCGGGCCGGTCACCTCCAGGGTCAGGTCAAGGGTGAGTGGGGCCGGGCCGTCGTTGTGCCAGTCGACCTGCCGGGCGACCGGGGTGTCGTCGTCGTGCGGCCAGGCCGGCTGACCGAAGGAGACGCTGACCGGGGTGCTGGTCACCCGCTGGGTGATCGCGCGGGCCACGTCGACCCGGCCGGCTCCCTGCTGAAAGGCGGTCTGCTCCGGGTGCGGCTTCGCCGAGGCCATCAGGGTCGCCTTGAGCTGGGCCGCCGCCCAACCCGTGTGCTGCTGGGCGAGCAGCGCCACCGCGCCGGTGACGTGCGGCGCGGCCATCGAGGTGCCGGAGAGCGCGAGATATCCCTCCCCCACCGGCTCGCCGATCTGCGCGCCCTTGGCACGGGCGGCGACGATGTCGACCCCCGGGGCGGTCAGGTCCGGCTTCAGCCCGCCGTCACCCACGCGGGGGCCACGGCTGGAGAAGTCGGCCAGCGCGTCGTCGCGGTCCACCGCGCCGACGGTGAGCGCCGCTTCGGCGCTGCCCGGCGAGCCGACCGAGCCGTCCGTGCCGTCGTTGCCGGCGGAGAGGACGAAGAGCGCGCCGGTCTGCGCGGTCAGCGACTCGACCGCCGCCTCCAACGGGTCGACGTCGGGTGTGTCGGTGCCGCCCAGGCTCATGTTGATCACGTCGGCCTGCTGGTCGACGGCCGCCCACTGCATCCCGGCCAGGATCGCCGAGTCCATGCAGCCCTGCTCCTCGCAGACCTTGCCGTTGAGCAGCGTGGCGTCCGGGGCGACACCGTGGTACTTGCCACCGGAGGCGGCGCCACTGCCCGCGATGATCGAGGCGACGTGCGTGCCGTGGCCGACCGTGTCGTCGGTGTCGGCGGCCTCGGTGAAGTTCCGTGCCTCGGCGATCCGACCGCTCAGGTCGGGGTGGCTGGCGTCGATCCCGGTGTCCAGCACCGCCACGCGGACACCCCGGCCGGTGAAGCCGGCCGCGTAGGCGGCCGGGGCACCGATCTGCGGCACGCTGTGGTCGAGGGTGACCTGCCGACGACCGTCGAGCCAGATCCGGTCGGCACCCCCCGCCGTGCCGACCCGGGCACCGGCGCCGGTGAGCGCCGCCCAGACCGTGGTGGCCTGCTGCTTGTCGGCGGTCGCGGCGAACCCGCCGATGGCCGGCAACTCCGCCGTGACAGTCAGGCCGATGGGCGCCGCGACGCGTTTCCGGGCGCCCGCGTCGGCGGCGACCAGCACCGGCAGATCGTTCCGGCGCGCGTCGTCGTAGCCGGCGGCGATCAGCCCGGTCACGTCGAACAACCGCCGGTCGACCCGGCCGGCACGAACCAGGGGCAGGGCGTCCTGCGGCAGCACCGTGAGGTGGCCACGGTCGCGGGTGGTGACGAACCGCTGGTGCGTACGCCCCGGACCGGGGCGCACGGAGGCGGACCCGGAGTCGGTGACGCTGACCCGGTCTCCGGTGAGCAGGGTGACGGTGGTCGTGGACGCGGCGCGCGGGGCGGCGCCGATGGTGGCGCTGGTGGTGGCGCTGGTGGCCGTGGTGGTGCTGGCGGGTGGTTGGGCCGCGGCGATCACCGGAGTGCCCAGCACGAGGGCTGCGGCGGCGATGGCGGCGATCGTTCTGCTGCGTCGATGCAACGGATCCTCCTTGATGGAGCGTGGTAACCAGAAGAGACGCATTGACCATCGCCAGTATTACATACCGAGTATGCATAAAAGAGGGCTAAAATATAACGGACCTGCCAACTGATGGCAGGTCAGCGGGGCATCATCGACCGGGTGACCTCCATGAAGGACAAGATGCTCGCGGGTGAGCCCTACCTCGCCGACGATCCCGAGCTCATCGCCGACCTGGACCGGGCCGCCCGGTTGATGGAACGCTTCAACACCAGCCTCGCGGCGGATCCGGCGGCGCGGCTCGCGGTGCTGCGCGACCTGCTCGGCGAGCTGGGCGACGGCACCTGGATCCGTCCACCGTTCTACTGCGACTACGGCTGGCAGATCCGGATCGGGCCCCGCAGCTTCGTCAACTACAACGCGGTCTTCCTCGACGTCGCGGCGATCACCATCGGCGCGGACGTCCAGGTCGGACCGAACGTGCAGCTCCTCACGCCGACCCACCCGGTGGAACCCTGCCCGCGCCGCGACAAGTGGGAGGCCGCCAAACCGATCACCATCGGCGACAATGTGTGGCTCGGCGGCGGCGCGATCGTGCTCGCGGGAGTGACGATCGGCGCGAACACCGTCGTCGGCGCGGGAGCGGTGGTGACCCGCGACCTACCCGCCAACGTGGTCGCGGTCGGCAACCCGGCCCGACCCGTCCGCGAACTCGACTAGGAGAACAGCGTGGGCACGATCCCGCTCGACGGCGGCATCGTTACCCGGCTCAACCGCATCCCGAAGTACGTCCCCTCGCGAGGCCGACCCGGATCTGGGCTGACGGAATCGCTCAGGCCACCGGCAGGTCGGGCAGGCGGATCACCAGGTCGGCCCGGTCGGCCGTGGGGGTGACGCGGGCCGCGTTGGCCTCGTCGCTGCCCAACGCCCAGGCCCGTGCCTGCTCCGGTGACCGCCCGTACGCCTCGTGTCGAGCGGTCAACCGGCGCTGGCGCAGCTCGACGTCCAGATCGAGGAACCACACCTCGTGCAGCAGCGTCCGGACCTCCTGCCACGGGAAGTCCGGCACCAGCAGGTAGTTGCCCTCGGTGACCACCAGGCGGACCGACGGCGGCACCTCGATCGCCCCGGCCACCGGCTCCTCGATCTCACGGCGGAACTCCGGCGCGTAGACCGAGGTCGGCTCCAGCCGGCGCAACCGGCGCAGCAGTGAGACGTACCCGTTGGCGTCGAAGGTGTCGATCGCGCCCTTGCGGTCGGCGCGGCCCAACCGGACCAGCTGCGACTGGGCCAGGTGGAAGCCGTCCATCGGCACCAGCCGGGCGCTCGGCCCGACCTCGGCGACGATCCGCTCGGCCAGGGTGGACTTGCCGGCGCCGGGCGCCCCGGTGATGCCGAGCAGTTGCCGCGGGCCGGCGTCGGCCAGTGACCGCGCCCGCGCCACCAGCTCCTCGACGGCCAGCACCCGGGCCGATGGCATCAGCTCAGCACCGGATCGCTGATCGTGAACCGGGCCTGCACCGCCGCCTGCACGGTCTGCGGCCGCGGGTCCAGCTCCAGCTCGGGCGCCCCACCGCCGGCGCCGCCCCCGACGTCGAAGGCCGCGCGGGCGAACATCGGCCGGTCCCCCGGACCGGCGTCGGCCAGCTCGATCAGCGCGGTGACGCGGGCGCCGAGGGCCTCGGCGTACTCCCGGGCGCGCAGCAGTGCGTCGCCGATCGCGGCGTGCCGCGCCTCGCGGTGCGCGGGGCTGTCCGGGCGCAGCTCCCACCAGGGGCCGGCCACCTCGACCTGGTCCTGGTCGGCCAGCCGGAGCATCAGCTCACCCAGAGCGGTGAAATCGGTGACGGTGACCGTCGTGGTGACGCTGCCGAGCCAGCCCACGACGCGCTCACCCGAGCGCTTGGTCTGCGGCCGGACCCACAGGTCGCCGGCCTCCCGTCGGGCCACCGCCGGCTCGGCGCCGTCCAGCAGCACCCGGACGGCGGCGGCCCGCTCGGCGAGCTGCGTCAGCGTCGCCTCCCGATCCCGACCGCGGGCCGTCACGGTGACCGCGAACCGCGCCAACTCGGGCGGCACCTCCCGGGTCGCCTCGCCGCGCACCTGCACAACCGGGCCGTCCGTCGCCATGCCTGCCAGCCTAGTCAGCCACCGGCAGCCACGCCGGGTAGGAGACGACGTCCGGGCCGATCCGGCATCCCGTCAGGTGGCCACCGGCGTCGCCCAGCCCGCGCAGCCAGGCCACCTCGACGGCATGGTCGCCGTCGGCGGGGAACTCGCGGTCCGCCGGCGCGAACCGGCGGCCCCGCAACGCCGACCGCGCCGCGCCGGCCTGCGCGTACCCGGCGGCGAGCGCCGACGCGTCGCCAGCACGCAGCGCGCCGGCCAACTCGTCCAGCAGCACCCGAACCTCGTCCAGCTCGTGCAGGACCCGTTCGCGGTTGCCGAGCAGCATGTTCGCCGTCCGCTCGGCAGGTGTGCCGGCGACCCGGGTGCCGTCGGAGAAGCTGCCCGCGGCCAGCGCCAGCACGGCGTCGCGCAGCGGCGACCGCTGCACCGCCCCGGCCAACGCGCCGGCCAACAGGTGCGGCACGTGCGACGCGAGCGCGGCCACCGAGTCGTGCGCCGGCGCGGACATCGGCACCACCCGGGCACCGAACAGCTCCACCAGCAGCCCGGTCAGCCAGCGGAAGGCGACAGTCGCGACACCCGTCGCCGGGCAGAGCACCCAGGCGGCACCGGTGAGCAGCGTCGGGGAGGCCGCCGTCAGGCCGGCGGACTCCGCGCCCGCCATCGGGTGCCCGGGTACGAAACGGTCGGTGAGCCCCAGCCCGTCGGCGGCCGCAGCCACCTCGACCTTGGTGCTGCCGACGTCGGTCAGCACACAACCCGGCGCGGTCAGGTCGGCCACCTGGGCCAGAGTCCGGGGCAGGGTGGGCAGCGGACCGCAGAGGAAGACCACGTCCCGGCCGACGACGGCCTGCTCGATCGTGGCCGGCGCCGACACGCCGCGCGAGCGGGCCTGTTCCCGCGTCACCGGGTCGGGATCCCAGCCGGTCACGTCGAGGCCGGCGTCGGCGAGGCGCAGCAGCAGCGAACCACCGATCAGGCCGGTGCCGAGCACTGCCGCCCGGACGTTGGCGTACCGTCCGGTGCCGCCGTCGGTCATCGCCGGCCGCCCGGGGTCAGGCCCGCAGCCGGCCGGCGACCGCTGCGACGTGCTCGTCGGACTCGGTCAGCGCCACCCGGACGTACCGCTGCGCGGAGGGGCCGTAGAAGACACCGGCCGCGACCAGGATGCCGCGCCGGGCCAGCCAGTCGACCGTCTGCCAGCAGTCCTCGTCGCGGGTGAGCCAGAGGTAGAGGCCCGCCTCCGAGTGCTCGACCGTGAAGCCGGCGCCGGTGAACGCGGCGGTCAGCACCTCGCGCCGGGCGCGGTAGCGCTCCCGCTGCTCGGCGGCGTGCCGCTCGTCCTGAAGGGCGGCCACCATCGCGGCCTGCACCGGCGCGGGCACGATCATGCCGGCGTGCTTGCGGACCTTCAACAGCTCGGCGACGAGAGCCGGATCGCCGGCCACGAACCCGGCCCGGTAGCCGGCGAGGTTGGACCGCTTGGAGAGCGAGTGCACGGCGAGCACTCCGGTGTAGTCGCCGCCGCAGACCTGCGGGGACAGCACCGAGACCGGCTCGGCCGACCAGCCCAACGGCAGGTAGCACTCGTCGCTGGCGACCACCGCGCCGCGTTCCCGGGCCCAGTCGACGACCTTGCGCAGGTGCGCCGCGGGCAGCACCCGCCCGGTCGGGTTACCGGGCGAGTTGACCCACACCAGCCGGACGCGCGAGGTCGGCCCGACCGCGGTGAGCGAGTCGGCGCGGACCACGGTGGCGCCGGCCAGCCGGGCCCCGTCCTCGTAGGTGGGGTACGCGATCGACGGCACGACCACCACGTCGCCGGGGCCGATGCCGAGCAGGGTGGGCAGCCAGGCGACCAGCTCCTTGGAGCCGATGGTCGGCAGGACGCCGAGACCGTCGACGCCAGCTCCACAGGCCCGGGCGACCCACGCCGCGATCGCGTCGCGCAGGGCCGGGGTGCCGGCGGTCAGCGGGTAACCCGGGGCGTCGGACGCGTCCGCCAACGCCTGACGGATCACCGCCGGAACCGGGTCGACCGGCGTGCCCATGGAGAGGTTGATCAGGCCCTCCGGATGCGCCGCGGCCAGCGTGGCCGCG
>NZ_JBFAPG010000062.1:0-19327 GCF_040675595.1 Micromonospora sp. NPDC049580 | reverse complement strand
CCGGCAGCGCCGCTGGGCTCGGACCGCCGCTCCGGTGGCCGCCGCGGCGGTCGCCGTCGTCGCGGTCGGTCTGGGCCTGCACCAACTCTCGACGAACACCACGGACAGCGGTGCCATGGACCGTCCGGCCAGCGCACCCGATGTTGCGGCAGCGGCCGGGGCAGCCCGCACCTCCGGGCCGGCGTTGCACAGCGGAACCGACTACACCCCGCAGACACTCGGCCAGACAGCGACCACACGGCCGTCGCCGCTGCTGGGGGAGAGCAGCGGCGGCCCCCGCGAGCAGCACGGGGTGGACGCCGAAGGGGGTCGACGGCCCGCCCCCGACGGGTCGGACCAGCTGGCTCGGCTGAGCGGCGAGGCGGCGTTGACCGACTGCCTGTCGGCCGTGGCGGCGGAGCACGGCTCGGCCCCGCTGGTCGTCGAAGTGATCGACTACGCGCGGTTCCAGGGCGAGCAGGCGCTGGTGATCCGGTTCACCGACGCGACCGGGGCCCGCTGGGCCTGGGTGAGCGGCCCCGAGTGTGGCGTACCCGGGTCCGGCTCGGACAGCCGGTATTCGGCGCGGGTAGGGTGAATCCGCGGTCGTCGGTGCGATGAACGTCCACGTGACCTGACCCACGCCGATACCCGGCTCGGGAATCCCCGCTTCGTACGATGACGTTCTGGAAGTCAGCTGCCGGCACCCCCCAGGCGTCGGCACTCGGATCAGCATCGGTGCGCGCGCCGACGCCGAACACACACAACTCGGGAGACGGCAGTGGACGAGGTCCGCAACCTGATCATCATCGGCTCCGGCCCGGCCGGTTACACGGCTGCGGTCTATGCGGCGCGCGCCAACCTGAAGCCGCTGATCATTGAGGGCGTGCAGTCCGGTGGCGCGCTGATGACCACGACCGAGGTGGAAAACTTCCCCGGCTTCGCCGACGGCATCCTCGGCCCCGAGCTGATGGACAACATGCGCAAGCAGGCCGAGCGGTTCGGCGCCGAGTTCCTCACCGACGACGTGACCCGGGTCGAGCTGGTCGACACCGGCGACACCGGCGCCGGCGCGGTGAGCACCGTGTGGGTCGGCGAGACGGCCTACCGGGCCCGCTCGGTCATCCTCTCCACCGGTTCGGCCTGGCGTCCGCTGGGTGTGCCGGGTGAGCAGGAATACCTCGGTCACGGTGTCTCCTCGTGTGCCACCTGTGACGGCTTCTTCTTCCGCAACCAGCACATCGTCGTCGTCGGCGGTGGTGACTCGGCGATGGAGGAGGCCAGCTTCCTCACCCGCTTCGCCGACTCGGTGACCATCATCCACCGGCGCGACTCGTTCCGGGCCAGCAAGATCATGGCCGACCGGGCGCTGAGCAACGAGAAGATCAAGGTCGAGTGGAACAGCACCGTCGAAGAGGTCCTGGGCGCCGACGGCAAGGTCACCGGCGTACGGGTCCGCAACGTGTACACCGGCGAGACCAAGGTGCTGGACGTGACCGGTGTGTTCGTGGCCATCGGTCACGACCCGCGCAGTGAGCTCTTCCAGGGCCAGGTCGAGCTGGACGACGAGGGTTACGTGAAGGTCCAGGCCCCCAGCACCCGGACGAGCGTGCCCGGCGTCTTCGCCGCCGGTGACGTGGTCGACCACACCTACCGCCAGGCGATCACCGCGGCCGGCACCGGCTGCGCCGCCGCGCTCGACGCCGAGCGGTTCATCGCGACGCTCAGCTGAAACAGGAAACACATCCCGGAGGAGGGCAATAGTGGGAAATACCAAGGCGGTCACGGACGCGAGCTTCGTCGCTGACGTGCTGCAGGCCGACAAGCCGGTGCTGGTGGACTTCTGGGCCGAGTGGTGCGGGCCGTGCCGCAAGGTGTCGCCGCTGCTCGAGGAGATCGCGGGCGAGATGGGCGACCAGGTCACCATCGTCAAGCTCAACATCGACGAGAACCCGGAGACCGCCCGCGCCTACCGGGTCATGTCGGTACCGACCCTCACCGTCTTCAAGAACGGCCAGCCCGTGCAGTCGATCGCCGGCGCCAAGCCGAAGGGCGAGCTGGTCCGGCTCATCGAGTCGGCCCTCTGATCCGCAGAGACACCACCGAACCCCGTACCCGCCCGTCGGGTGCGGGGTTCGCTGTCTCCCCGGCCGGCACGAACGGCGTTTTTCCAAGCCGAGCCACCTGGTCGCCCCGGAACGCATAACCTCAAGCCGGGGCCGCCCGGCCAGCCAGATTCGTGCAGAGGGGGTCGTGCGTGCGTCCGATCCGAGCCGGAGACCGGGGACCCGCGGTCACGGAGATCCGTACCATCCTCACCGGCCTCGACCTGCTCGCCGCCGCCGGTCCGCACACCGACGAGTTCGACCTGGACACGGAACGCGCGGTCCGGGCGTTCCAGCAGTCCCGTGGGCTCAGCGTGGACGGCCGGGTCGGCTCGGAGACCTGGGGGGCGTTGGACGCCGCCCGCTGGCGGCTCGGCGCCCGCACCCTCTATCACGCGATCCCCGAGCCGCTCACCGGCGAGGACGTCCGGTCGCTGCAGGAACGACTGCTGGAGATGGGGTACGACGTCGGCCGCGCCGACGCCATCTACGGCATCCGGACCTCCCGTGCGGTGGCCCAGTTCCAGCGCGAGGTCGGGCTCACCCCCGACGGCTCCTGCGGGCCGCACACCATGGACGCGCTGCGCCGGATCGGTCGCAAGGTCGTCGGCGGCCGCCCCCAGTGGCTTCGCGAGTCCGACGCGATCCGCCAGTCCGGGCCGGCGCTGGTCGGCAAGACGGTGGTCATCGACCCCGGCCACGGTGGCACCGACCCGGGCATGGTGGTGCCGGACGGGCCGCTGCGCTGGACGGAGGCGGATCTCGTACACGACCTGGCGAGCAGGCTGGAGGGGCGGCTCGCCGCGTCCGGGGTGCGGGTTCAGCTCACCCGCGGTCCCGCGCCCGACACGTGCCTGCCGGACACCGACCGGGCGCTGCTGGCGAATTCGCTCGGCGCCGACGTCTTCATCTCGCTGCACCTGGACGGGCACGCCAATCCGGACGCGGACGGGGTGGCGACGTACCACTACGGCACCGACAACGGGGTGACGTCGGCGACCGGTGAGCGGCTGGCCGGGTTGGTGCAGCGGGAGATCGTGGCGCGGACCGGGCTGCGGGACTGCCGTACGCACGCCAAGGCGTGGGACCTGCTGCGGCTGACGCGGATGCCTGCGGTCCGGGTCGAGGTCGGCTACCTCACCTCACCCGTGGACCGCGCCCGGCTCGTCGACCCCCGGTTTCGGGACCGGGTGGTGGAGGCGATCGTGGCCGCGGTGCAGCGGATGTACTACCCGATCGAACGGGACGTGCCGACCGGCTCCCTCGACGTCAGCGAGCTGCGGGCGGTGGTGACCGCCGGCACGGTGGTCGACTGACGGCGAGCGCGTCAGCCGCTGGTGGAGCGGGTGGCCGGGGCGGGCCGGACCGGCCGGAGCAGGGTCTCCGGGCTCATCGACCCGAGCAGCTTCTCCAGCGCGTACTCGACGTCGGACTTCCAGCTCAGCGCCGTGCGCAGTTCGAGGCGCAGCCGGGGAAACCGGGGATGCGGACGTACCGTCTTGAAGCCGACGGAGAGGAAGAAGTCGGCCGGTGCCACGCACCCGCCGGCCGGATCGTCCGCGTCACCGAACTTGGCGTCGCCGAACGCCTCGATCGCCTTGATCCCCCGCTTCGTCAGGTCCCGGGCGACGCCCTGCACCAACATGCGGCCCAACCCGCCGCCGGCGAACGCGGCGACCACGTTGGCGGTCATCAACAGGGCGGCGTCGGCGGAGACCGGCGACGTCGGGAAGGCCATCGAGCGGGGCACGTAGGCAGGCGGCGCGTACATCACGAAGCCCGCCGGCATGCCGTCGACGTACGCGAGCTTGCCGCAGGAGCCCCACTCCAGCAGGGTCTGGGAGACCCACGCCTCCTTCTCCAGGCCCGGGTCACCGGCGGCGCAGGCCCGGTCGGCCGAGACCGGATCCAGCTCCCAGTAGACGCACTGGCGGCAGGGGCGCGGAAGGTCCTCCAGCGTGTCGAGGGTCAGGCTGACCAGACGTCGCGACATATGGCGCATCCCCACAATAGGCTCGGTGGTGAGGCCGGCATGGAACGACAGCGCCGCCTTCCTGCCCCCGACGAGCGATCGTACGCCGCCGATCGACCGGACGGGAGGGGACGCGCAAATGCCCACCCCATCGGGGACGGTCCGCCATGTGGTCGATCCGTCCCGGCGCGGAGGCAGGCTGGCCTCGGCGGACTAGGATCGACAATCGGTGTCCCGTCCGCCATGGTCAGGAGCGTGCGGGGTACCCGGGGCGGGAGCCACCCGAGCTGCGATCGAGGTGAGGTCATGACCGGCACGACACTCGACGACTACACCGACCGGTACGCCCGGCGGGTACGCGGGATGACCGCCTCCGAGATCCGAGCACTCTTCGCGGTGGCCAGTCGACCCGAGGTCGTCTCCCTCGCCGGTGGCGCCCCGTACATCGCCGCGCTGCCGCTCGACGCGGTCGGCGAGATGCTGGGTCGGCTCGGCTCCGAGCACGGTGTGACCACCCTGCAGTACGGCATCGGGCAGGGCACCCTGGAGCTGCGCGAGCGGATCTGCGAGGTGATGTCCCTCTCCGGGATCGACGCCGCGTGCGGCGCCTCGCCCGAGGACGTGGTGGTCACGGTGGGCGGGCAGCAGGCGCTCGACCTGGTGGCCCGGCTCTTCCTCGACCCCGGTGACGTGGTGCTCGCGGAGGGCCCGACGTACGTCGGCGCGCTCGGGGTGTTCCAGGCCGCCCAGGCGCAGGTCGTGCACGTGCCGATGGACGCCGACGGGCTGATCCCCGAGGCGTTGGAGACGGCCATCGCCGACCTCGCCCGTGCCGGTCGGCGGGTCAAGTTCCTCTACACCATCCCCACCTACCAGAACCCGGCCGGCGTGACGCTCAGCGAGGAGCGCCGGGAACGCGTGCTCGACATCTGCGAGCGCGCCGGCCTGCTCGTGATCGAGGACGACCCGTACGGCCAGCTGGGTTTCGAGGGTGAGGCCCCGGCGCCGCTGCGGGCCCGGCGGCGCGACGGTGTCTTCTACCTCAGCACCTTCTCCAAGACGTTCGCTCCCGGCCTGCGGGTCGGTTGGATCCTCGCGCCCCACGCGGTCCGCGACAAGCTGGTCATCGCGAGCGAGGCGCAGATCCTCTGCCCCAGCGGCTACGCGCAGGCCGCCGTGGCGACCTACCTCGGCACCATGCCGTGGCGGCAACAGCTCAAGGTCTACCGCGAGGTCTACCGCGAACGCCGCGACGCACTGCTCGACGCGCTGGCCGATCTGATGCCCGAGGGCACCAGCTGGACGACCCCGGCCGGCGGCCTCTTCGTCTGGGCCACCCTGCCGGACGGGCTCGATTCGAAGGCCATGATGCCGCGCGCCATCGCCGCCCGGGTCGCCTACGTGCCCGGCACCGGCTTCTACGCCGACGGCACGGGCACCGGCGCCATGCGACTGAACTTCAGCTTCCCGCCCCCGGAGCGGATCCGCGAAGGCGTCCGCCGACTGGCCGGCGTCATGGAGCAGGAGATCGCGACGCGCCGCGTCTTCGGCGCCGTGGGCGGTGCCGCCGGCCGGCGGGGCCGGCCCGGCTCCGACGTGCCGGGTCCCGACTTGGCATGATGCCGGCATGGGTACGACCGCTGCCGAGCGCTTCTCCGTGACCGATTCCGCCGTCGCGGCCGACCTGCGTGTGCTGGTGCTCGCCGGCGGGCTCTCCTACGAACGGGACGTGTCGTTGCGCTCCGGTCGTCGGGTGCTCGACGCTCTGCGTGCCGTCGGCGTCGAGGCCGAGCTGCGGGATGCCGACGTGGCACTCCTGCCCGCCCTCGCGGCCGACCCGCCGGACGCGGTCGTGATCGCCCTGCACGGCGCCACCGGGGAGGACGGCTCGCTGCGGGGAGTGCTGGACCTGTGCGGCATCCCGTACGTCGGCTGTGACGCCCGGGCCTCCCGGCTCGCCTGGGACAAGCCCTCCGCGAAGGCGGTCCTGCGCGAGGCGGGCATCCCCACGCCGGACTGGGTGGCCCTGCCGCACGACCGCTTCTCCGAACTGGGCGCGGTCGCCGTGCTGGACCGGATCGCCGACCGGCTCGGTCTTCCGCTCATGGTCAAGCCGACGCAGGGCGGCTCGGGTCTGGGCGCCGCGGTGGTCCGGGACGCCGCGTCACTTCCGGCCGCGATGGTCGGTTGCTTCGCGTACGACTCGACGGCACTGGTGGAGCGGTACGTGCCCGGCATGGACGTGGCGGTCTCCGTGATCGACCTCGGGGACGGCCCGCAGGCGCTGCCGCCGGTGGAGATCGTGCCGCGCAACGGCGTGTACGACTACGCCGCCCGCTACACCGCCGGTCGGACCACGTGGCACGCTCCGGCCCGGCTGGAGCCGGAGGTGGCCGCCTCGGTGGCCGAGGTCGCTCTCGCCGCGCACACCGCGCTCGGTCTGCGGGACCTGTCCCGGGTCGACGTGATCGTGGACGCCGCCGGCCAGCCGCACGTGTTGGAGGTCAACGTCTCGCCCGGCATGACGGAGACGTCGCTGCTGCCGCTGGCCGTCCAGGCCGCCGGCCTGGACTTCGGCCGCCTCCTCGGCTCGCTGGTGACCCGGGCCGCCGCCCGCCGCACGTCCTGACCCTGACCTCGACCCATCGCACTACCCGCCGGCCGTGCGGTCGGCGGGTGCCGCATCCGCGGACCTCTCGCCAACCCACGGCCGAACCGGCGGTCAGCGTGGCGCGCGTACGTCGGGTGGGATGCGCCCGTCGTCGGTGACGATGGTGGGGGCGCTGCGGGGGGACGGAATGACCGGACCGCGTTGATCGCCTGCCGACTCGGGGGCGTCTTCGGGGGCCGTCGCGGATTCGGCCACGGCTTCGGCAGTCGAGCTGTCGGAGTGCGTCGACGCGGCAGCGGACGCTGCCGTGGCGCCGGTTGCCGGCTCACCGGGGCCGCCGGGGGACGCGGCCCCCGGGCTGGTGTCCAGGGCCGGGGTCTTCGGGCCGCCGTCCCCGTCGTTCCCGTCCCCGTCAGCGCCAGGGGCGTCGGCATCGGCATCGCTCTCGACTGTTGGCTCCGGGATCTCCTCGGCCGCCTCGATGACCGACACGACCTCCTCCTGGGCGGCTGCGGCATGGGCAGCCGCCGCAGCGGACTGGGCCAGCAGGCTCGACGGCGCCTGCCACTGGATGCGGGGCGGCTCGGCCAGCGGCCGGCCACCGAACTCGGCGAGCCAGGCAGCGACGAGCGCCAGATTTTCCCGCCACTGCGCCTCGGAGATCGGCGGCAGGATCGAATCCCACAGGGACAGGAAGGTCCCTCGCAACTGAAGCCGGCCGTACGGTCGAGCCAGGAACCACATGTGCAGGTGGGCGGAGCCGTCGCCCCATCGGTTGACGTGCACCCGCGCCACGCCGTCCAGCGACCGGATGGCCCGCTCCAGACGTACGGTCATCACGCCCAGCTCGGCGGCGAGCAGATTCGGCAGGTCACCCAGGTCGAGGTGGGTCCGCGATTCCAGGATGAGCACCATCGGCAGGCCGGTCGGCCGGTCCATGGCGCGGACCCGCCACCGCTCTCCCACCCAGATGTAGGCGTCGTCCGGAGCGTTGCAGGCGGTGCATTCCCGGAGGCCCTCGCCCTTGCGTGGCGGTTCGACCGGGACCGGGTCGTCGAGCTGCTTCACGCGGAGGTCACCCTCGAAGGGAAACGAGGGCCACTGGGTGAAGTCCGGGACTGAGGGAGGGGTGTCGTGCACGACGCTGACCCTAACCGAGTCTGGCACCGCTGTCCCCTACCTGTTCGACCGGTCCCGACTCTCCCGATCAGCGTTCATCGTCGATCGCTGTTCCCGTCAGCGCTGACCGCCAGAGCGATATCCACAGGCTGCCGAGAACGCGAACACAGGCCGTCATCCACAGGCTGGCACCCGCTTTCACGCGGGGTTTCACGTGAAACGAGGGGTGCCTGTGGACAACGGGTGTGGATAACTTTTCGGCCCCTCAGTCGTTGCCGGCGTACCCCGTCGTCGCCGTGTTGGTACCGGGCGGCACCGAGGTCGCCTCGCCCGGAGGGTTGGGGCCTTGGCGGTGTGCCATGTGCCGGCGGGGCCGGTGCTTGCGTGGTCGCCGTTTCACGTGAAACGGGTGGCCCTGGCCGAATCCCGCGACGGAACGCCCTTCAGGGCAGACGAGTAGGTGCCCCGTGCGGCCCCTCAGTGAGCCGCTGCCGTCCCGAGGACGGAGAGGGGTGCCTCGGGTCGACCCGGCGCCCTGCGAGCGCCCTCGTCGCTCGTGTAGGTCATCCGCCGTCCGGTCCGCCCTCGCGGGTCTCGCGCGCCGTGGGCTGGTCGGTTCCGTGCTCTGCTCCAGCTGACTCGGCGCTGTCCTCGCTGACTCTGCACGGGTCGACCCGCGCTGACTCTGCACGGCTGAAGCCGCACGGACATCGCGCGACCGTCGGCGCTCACTCCGCGCCACGCTCGCCAGCTTCGCGAGCGTGAGCCCACACTGACTTCGCGGTCGACCCACGCTGCGCTTCGCGCAGCCGGCGCTCGGCCTCTCGGGCCCGTCGACTCCCCAGGATCCGACAGCGCCCCGTCGAGGGACCGGCCGTCCCGGCCCAGATCTGGCACCGCGCCACCGAGGGCCGACCGTCCCGCCGCAGTTCTGGCGCCGCGCCGCCCAGGGGTCGACCATCTCGGTCTAGGTCTGGGCGCCGCGCCACCGAGGGCCGACCGTCCCGGCCTGGATCTGGCACCGCGCCGCCGAGGGGCCGACTATCGCGGCCCAGTCCTGGCACCGCGCCGCTGAGGCGTCGACCATCCCAGCCTAGGTACGGGCAGCGCGTCGCCGAGGGGTCGACCACTTCGACTTACCGAACTCTCGTGTGCCGCACCGAGATGGCACCGGTTCATGCGCTCGCCGCCAGGCACCTGCGGCCGAGCCGGCACCCGGGGCCGGGGGCTGGCCAGCCGAGAGCGAACAGGTTCTGACCGCTGAGCGCGTGGTGCCGTTTCACGTGAAACGAGGACGGATGCGGAACGGCCGCGCACCCCGAGGGGACGCGCGGCCGTAATGGGAGACGGGACGCTCAGTCCTCCGTCTCCTCCTCCTGCGGCACGCCGATGATGCCGACGATCCGCTCCAGGTCGTCCACCGTGGCGAACTCGATCGTGATCTTGCCCTTGCTCCGGCCGATGTCCACCTTCACCCGGGTGTCGAAGCGGTCCGACAGTCGATCGGCGAGATCCGACAGGGCGGGCGCGTGCGGCTTCGGTCGCCGCTTGGCGGCCTGGCCCTTCGCGGGGCCGTCGTTCAGGGTGAGAGCCACGATCTCCTCGGTCGCCCGCACCGACAGCCCTTCGGCCACGATGCGCAACGCCAACTGCTCCTGGGCCTCCGAGTCGTCGAGGCTCAACAGCGCGCGGGCGTGGCCGGCAGACAGGATGCCCGCGGCAACCCGGCGCTGCACCTGGGCCGGCAGGTTCAAGAGCCGGATCGTGTTGGAGATCTGCGGCCGGCTGCGGCCGATCCGGCGGGCCAACTCCTCGTGGGTGGCACCGAACTCCTCCAGCAACTGCTGGTACGCGGCGGCCTCTTCCAACGGGTTCAGGTTGGCCCGATGGATGTTCTCCAGCAGCGCGTCGCGGAGCATGGCGTCGTCGCGGGTGTCCCGGACGATCGCCGGGATGTTCTCCCGGCCCACCGCCTGGGCAGCCCGCCAACGGCGCTCGCCCATCACCAGCTCGTACTTCTCGTCGTCGAGCTGACGCACGACGATCGGCTGGAGGAAACCGACCTCCTGGATCGAGGTCTTCAGTTCCTCCAGCGCCTCCTCGTCGAAGACCTGGCGGGGCTGCTTCGGGTTCGGCACGATCGCGTCGACCGGGATCTCCGCGAACCGGGCACCCGGCACGGGACTGAGCGTGGGCTCGGGCTGGTGGACTGTCGACACGGCGGGAGCCGTCGACTGGGTCCCGGCCGTCGCACCGTCGTCGACGTCAACGTGCCCGTTCTCCGGCTCGGCCGTCACGGTGCCGGCGGCACCCGGCACCGGCCCGGTCGGGATGAGTGCCCCCAGGCCCCGTCCCAGACCGCCCCGAGGACGGTTCTTCATGCCACGCCTCCCAGCGACTTGTCCCCACTACGCATTCCGACCCACCGGCTCCTTGACGCCCCGCTCGGCGATCTCCTGGGCGGCCTCGAAGTAACTCGTGGCGCCCCGCGAACCGGGATCGTAGGTCATCACCGACTGGCCGTAGCTGGGTGCCTCGGAGACCCGCACGTTGCGGGGGATGACCGCTTGGAGGACCTTGTCGCCGAAGTGGTTCCGGACGTCCTGCTCGACCGCGTCCGCGAGGCGGGTACGCCGGTCGTACATGGTGAGCAGGATGGTGGACACGTCGAGCTTCGGGTTGAGGTGTTGCCGCACCAGGTTGATGTTGTTGATCAGCTGGTTGAGCCCCTCCAGGGCGTAGTACTCGCACTGGATCGGGATCAGCACCTCCTGCGCGGCGACCAGCGCGTTGACCGTGAGCAGGCCGAGCGAGGGCGGGCAGTCGATGAAGACATAGTCGAACTGGCCCGGGTAGGCGGCGATCGCGCGGTCGAGGCGCGACTCCCGCGCCACCACCGACACCAGCTCGATCTCCGCGCCGGCGAGGTCGATCGTGGCCGGTACGCACCACAGGTTGGGGATGCCCTCGACCGCCTGCGCCACCTCGGAGAGCGGCACGCTGTTGATCAGGCAGTCGTACACGTCGGGGATGCCGGTGTGGTGCGGCACGTTGAGGCCGGTCGAGGCGTTGCCCTGCGGGTCGAGATCGACCACGAGCACCCGGTTGCCATGCAGGGCGAGTGCCACCGCGAGGTTGACCGTGGTCGTGGTCTTACCCACGCCGCCCTTCTGGTTGGCGACGCACATGACCCGGGTCCGGTCCGGTCGAGGCATGGTCACCTCGCCACTGGGATTCAGGATCTGCACGGCGCGCATCGCCTCCATAGCCAACGGTGGGTCATCCTCTTCGCGCGTCGGGGTTTCACGTGAAACGTACGTGGGGTCGGCCGCGACCGCGGCCAGCGACTCGGTCGACGTGACCGGTACGTCCGGGACCACCGGCGCCGCATCGCGTGCCGCCGCTGCGGTCGGCTGGTGCGGCACTGCCGGCTCGAAGCGAACCGCCGCGGCCGTGTTCCGCCGGCCGAGCGGCTGTCGCACCTCGGCGGCGTTGACCGGTCGACTAGGTCCGTCCGATGCTCGACGACCAGCCGTCGGCTCGGGAGTCTCCAACCCGGCGAGGTGAACCGCCGGGTCGTCCCGCGATACCAGCGGATCGCTGTCCGCCGGAGGGGTGGACGCCCCGGTGGGACCGGGCGACCAGCTGGGGTAGTCGGTTTCACGTGAAACAGGGTCGCTGGTTGACCCGGTCACGCGTGGATCGTCGTACCTGCCGTCGTCATGCACCTGTCATCCCTGCCCGCTTCGGATGGTCGGTCCGCGCCCCGGTCAACTTGGCCACACCCGCGCTCGCACCCCGGAGCGTACGGCCCCTCGGGAGCGGTCGGAGTCCGCGACGTCCGTCGGCCGCTCCACATTATCGACGCGCGGTCAGCCTACGGCGGACGGGCGCGGCCGGTCCACGTCGGGTTCTCACCCCCTCGTCCATCCGTACCGGTACAACGAGGCAACCCTCCGACCGGACGCCCGATGGCGCGATGGTCAGCGGCGGCGAGCTCGCCCGCCGCGGGAGCGCTTACTGGCAGCCGGCCGGGCCGGACCGACCATCCGCTCACGGACGATCTCCACCACGGTCGTGGGCGGGTCGATCACCCCGACACCACAGAGGTGTACGGCGGCTTCCCCGCCACCGAGTCGCGCCACGACGTCGGCGTGCTCCTCGATCTCCGCAGCGGCGGACGATCCCTTGAGCGCCAGCAGCCGCCCACCCCGCACGGCCAGTGGGAGGCACCAGGTCGCCAACCGGTCCAGCGGTGCGACCGCGCGGGCCGTCACCACGTCGCCGCTGATCGGTTCCCGGCCACTCGATCCGCTGGCGGCTTCGTCGGCGCGGCCGCGGAACACCCGTACCGACCTGGTCAGGCCGAGCCGCTCAACGACCTCGATCAGGAACGACGTCCGTCGAGCCAGCGGTTCGATCAGGGTGACCGTCAGGTCGGGGCGCGCGATGGCCAGCACCAGACCGGGCAGACCGGCGCCGGAGCCCACGTCGAGCACGCTCGCCCCGGTCGGAATGCGTTCGACCACCGCGGCGCAGTTGAGCAGATGACGGTCCCAGATCCGGGGCGCCTCGCGCGGGCCGATCAGACCGCGGACCACACCGTCGGTGGCCAGGATTTCGGCGTACGCGGCGGCCAAATCGAGCCGGTCACCGAAGAGGGTCAGTGCGGCCGGGGCCAGCTCGGGCGGCAGCGCGACGTCCGACGGCGACGGTGTGCCGTCGGCCGAGGCGGCCGGTGGCGCCGAACCGTCGGCGGGGAGAGCCGAGGACGGGCCGGCGGCAGCCTCGTCGTACCCCGTCGGGTCGGTGTCGGCAGTGGCACGCCGGACAGCGGACGGCCCGGACGGCGTGCCGCCCGGGCCGGTCACGGCGTCAGCCGTGGTGTCGTCGTGGGTCACCCGGTCAGTCCGCCGGTCGCACGACGATGCGCCGGTTGGGCTCGACGCCCTCCGACTCGCTCTCCACGCCGGACATGGCGTTGACGACGTCGTGGACGCACTTGCGCTCGAACGCGGACATCGCCTCCAGGCGCACCGGCTCGCCGTACTCCTTGACCTTCTCGACGGCGTTCTTGGCGACGGCGGCGAGTTCCTTGCGGCGGTTCGCCCGGTAGCCGCCGACGTCGAGCAGCAGGCGGCTCGGCGTACCGGTCTGCCGGAAGACGGCGAGGCGGGTCAGCTCCTGGAGCGCCTCCAGGGTGGCGCCGCGCTGACCGACCAGGTTCTGCAGTCGAGCACCGACCACCTCGACCACCGGACGGCCGCCGGCGACCAGCTCGTCGATGTCGCCGTCGTAGTCGAGGATGTCGAGCAGCCCCTCGACGTAGTCGGCCGCGATCTCGCTCTGCCGGAACAGGTCGGACTCGCCCACGGCCTTCTTCTCACGACCACCGGCGGCGGCCTCGGTGTCGTCGCCGTCGGCCTCGGTGTCGTCGCCGTCGGCCTCGGTCTCGTCGTCCTCGGTGTCGTCGCCGTCCACCGCGAGCGTCGCGGTCTCCTCCTCGTCCAGGGACTGCTCGGCGCGGGGGATGCTGGTCTCGGTCACGGTCTCATCTCCGTACTCGCTCGGCCGGACCGTCGGGTCCGCTGGTTTCCCGGGGCCGGCGGGAGGTCGCCGGTGCCCACGGGCACGTCTGTACGGGCAGTGTCGCCCGTGACCGCGTCGTGCGCGGTCGGTTCCGCCCGGCGCCGGCCGTACGGCGGCTGCGCGGTGCGGGGTCGGGCCGCCGCCGGTTGCCCGGCGACGGGCCCTACGGGGTTCAGCCCTGCCGCTTGGCCGGGCGGCTCTTCTTCGGGTTGGCCGGCTTGGCGCCCGGCTTCGGGCCCGCCACCTTCGGCGCGGTCTCCTTGACCGGGGCCGTGGGGGCGGCCTTGCCGCGCCCGAACAGGCCGCCCGACTTGGCGGGCTGCACCGGGTTGCGAGTGGCCGCGGGGGCGGTGGCCTTCTTGGCGGTCACCGGCGGCGGGAACTTCCGCAGCACCCACTGCTGCTGCCCGAGAGTGAAGAGGTTGTTCGTGACCCAGTAGATGATCACACCGATCGGGAAGATCGAGCCGGAGATCAACAGCGAGGCGGGGATGCCGTAGAGCATCAGCCGCTGGATCATCCGCTGCTGCGGGTCCTCAGCCCACCCGGTCTTGAGGATCATCTGACGGCTGGTCAGGTAGGTGGTCGCGATCATGACCAGGACCAGGATAGCGGCGATGATCTTGACCGTGGTGCCGTTGGCGCCGAGACGGGCCAGCTCGTCGGCGCTGGAGCCGAACTTGCCGGCGATCGGGGCGGTGAACAGCTTGGCGTTCGACGCGCTGTCGAACTGTTCGACCGTCCAGCCGTAGAGGGTCTTGCTCTGCTTGGCCGGGTCGAGGCGGCGCAGCACGTGGAAGAGGCCGAGGAAGACGGGGATCTGGAGGAACATCGGAAGGCAGCCCATGAGCGGGTTGGCCTTTTCCTTCCGGTAGAGCTCCATCATTTCCTTCTGGAGCGTCTCCCGGTCACCCTTGTGCTTCTCCTGCAGCTCCTTGACCTTGGGCTGCAGTGCCTGCATCGCCCGCTGAGACTTGATCTGCTTGACGAAGACCGGGAACAGGATCACCCGGACGGAGACCACCAGGAAGACGATGGCCAGGATCCAGGCGAAGTTGGTGCCGATCACCGCGTCGATGGGCACCCCGATGGCGTCCCAGGCGGAGTGCCAGGTCAGCAGGATCCACGAAATCGCGTAGTAGATCCAGTCGAGACTCAATTCGGTGCTCCAGTCACATCGGCACGGCGGCGACCGCCCGGCTCCGGCACCGGGTCATGTCCACCAGGGTGGAAGGGGTGGCAGCGCAACAGCCGCCGGACCGCCAGCGCGGCTCCCCGGAGCGCGCCGTGCCGGGCCACCGCCTCCTGGGCGTACGCACTGCACGACGGGTAGAACCGACAGCGAGCCGGCAGTGCCGGACTTATCCACCGACGGTACGCGATGATGGGCGCGATCAGCACCCTGGCACCGGTTGACGTCGGGCGCGGGGCGGTCGGGTCGGTGCTCACCGGGACCGCCTCTCCCGGGGCGTGCGGGCAACCGCGATGGCGGAGTCCAGATCCGCGGCGAGCCGGGGATACGACGCCTCGGCCGCGGCGGGCAGCGCCCGGACGACAAGGGTGCTGCCGGCGGGCAGCGCGTCCAGCCGCTCCCGGACCAACGCCCGCAGTCGACGCCGGACCTTGTTGCGGACCACCGCGTTTCCGACGGCCTTGGATACGACGAAGCCGGCGCGGGCCGGAGCGGAGGGCTGCTCCGCAACGGTGTCCCGCGCCGGCTCCGGCGAGGTCGTTGTGCTGGTCCCGGTGGCCGACGGCATGGTCAGGTGGACCACGACCGCGCCTCGGCCGACGCGACGGCCACCGCGAACCGCTGCGGCGAAGTCAGTGCTACGCCGCAGTCGCTGTGCGGCGGCCAGCACGACTGCCCACGTCCCCCGGACCGGCCCGGTCGGCTCAGGCCGACAGGGTGGTGCGACCCTTGGCGCGGCGGCTCGAGAGGATGGCACGGCCGGCACGGGTGCGCATGCGCAGCCGGAAGCCGTGGGTCTTCGCGCGCCGGCGGTTGTTCGGCTGGTAGGTGCGCTTGCTCACGTCAGGCTCTCCGTTTTCGTACGCGCCCCGCGCGACGGGATCGCCGGGGTCGTGGGGTGGTCCAGGCCACCTCGACGGTGGCCACCGATCGGTGCTGCCCTGCGGAGCCGAACCTCGGCGGTGCGGGGATGCGACCGCGGACAGCAAGCACCCATCACCCTAGCAGAGGACGAGAGAGCAGCCGCTCCAGCCTACGCAGGGGTGCAATGACCGTCAAACACCCACAGCGGGGGACATCGGGACGCGCCCGGGACCGAAGGGGCGGTTTTCGCTGATGCCGACAAGGCCGCTGCCGCGTCGCCGGTTGATGGGGCAGGGACAACGCTGTTACCGTGCCCGATTGCGGTGAGCGTCGGAAGCTCCGGTCGTCGCGCGCAGGCAAGACCGGACACGCTGGTGAATCGTTCGGCACGGTGAACCCGCTTCAGCGCACGTCCAGGCAGGGGGCAGGTCCCACCCGCGCCCGGCGGGCGGCCACAATCGGTCGGTACACAGGCTGTGGATAACCTGTGGACGACCGCTGGTCAGCTGTCCGGGTGGGTGTTGTTCCACCCGCGCACGCGGCGGGCCCGGGACGGCCGGCTGGCAGACAGCGGCGGCCGGGAGCAGAGGCGAGGGGGTGGCACGACGGTGGCCGGTACGACCGACCTTGCCGCGGTGTGGTTGGCGGCGACCGACGAGCTCGCCGACGAGATCATCTCTGCCCAGCAACGTGCCTACCTCCGGCTGACCCGGCTCCGGGCGATCGTCGAGGACACCGCGCTGCTCTCCGTACCGGACGCGTTCACCCGGGACGTGATCGAGTCGCGGCTCCGCCCGGCGATCACCGAGGCGCTGACCCGCCGGCTCGGCCGGCCGATCCAGGTGGCCGTGACCGTGCGGGTGGCCGAGGACGCCACCGGGCGCCCGGCCGGCACCGTCTACCGCAGCACCCCCGAGCCGGGGCTGCTCGACGTCGAGGATCCGCCGTCCGCCCCGCTCGGCGACGAGTACACCGGGCGAGGTGTGGCCGACGAGGCAATTGGTGAGCAGCAGCGCCCACCCGCGAGCGCCGTGCCGCCGGCACCGGCGGGTCCGCCTCCCGCGTCGGCCGTCGACGGGCACCGGTCCGGCCTGATCCCCGCCAGCCGGGACGGGCAGGAGGCCCTCTTCAGCGCGGCCTTCGTGGAGCCGATGCGGTCGCCCCGACCGGCGCCCGAGCGGCGCGGGTACGACGAACAGGCGGCCCGCCTCGACCCGCCCGGCCCCGACACCCGGCCCTACGAGCCCCGCTACCGCGAGGACGCCGCGTCCCCCCGGGACCAGCACGTGATCCGTTCGCTGCCCCGTGACGGTGCGACGGACAGCGGTCCGGGCCGCAGTGGGATGGAACACCGCGCGGGCGGCCGCGACGACCGCCGACTGCCCGGCACCGACACCGGCGGCAACCGGCTGAACCCGAAGTACATGTTCGAGACGTTCGTCATCGGCTCGTCCAACCGGTTCGCCCACGCGGCGAGCGTGGCGGTGGCCGAGTCGCCGGCGAAGGCGTACAACCCGCTGTTCATCTACGGCAGCTCGGGGTTGGGCAAGACGCACCTGCTGCACGCCATCGGGCACTACGCCACGACGCTCGGCAACGCCCGGTCGGTGCGGTACGTCTCGACCGAGGAGTTCACCAACGACTTCATCAACTCGCTGCGGGACGACAAGACCAGCGCGTTCCAGCGGCGCTACCGCGACGTCGACATCCTGCTGATCGACGACATCCAGTTCCTGGAGAACCGCGAGCGTACGCAGGAGGAGTTCTTCCACACCTTCAACACCCTGCACAACGCCAACAAGCAGATCGTCATCACCTCGGACCGGTCGCCGAAGCAGTTGGCCACGCTGGAGGACCGGCTGCGGACGCGCTTCGAGTGGGGTCTGCTCGCCGACATCCAGCCGCCGGATCTGGAGACGCGGATCGCGATCCTGCAGAAAAAGGCGGCGCAGGAGCGGCTGTACGCCCCGCCGGACGTGCTGGAGTTCATCGCCTCCCGGGTGTCGAACTCGATCCGGGAGCTGGAGGGCGCGCTGATCCGGGTGACCGCGTTCGCGAGCCTGACGCGGTCGACCGTCGAGCTGTCGCTGGCCGAGGAGGTGCTGCGGGACTTCATCCCGGACGGCGCCGGCCCGGAGATCACGGCGGACCAGATCATGGTCTCCACGGCCGACTACTTCGGGGTGAGCCTGGAGGACCTGCGCGGCCAGTCCCGCTCCCGGGTGCTGGTCAACGCCCGCCAGGTGGCCATGTACCTGTGTCGGGAGCTGACCGAGTTGTCGCTGCCCCGGATCGGGCAGGCGTTCGGCGGCCGGGACCACACCACGGTCATGCACGCGGACCGCAAGATCCGCCAGCAGATGGCCGAGCGGCGTTCGCTCTACAACCAGATCGCCGAGCTGACCAACCGAATCAAGCAGAACACCTGAGGGATACGTCGCACGACGCGGCGGACACGCCCGGCCGGAGATCCGGCCGGGCGTTCTTTTTTTCGACTCCGGCGGGCCTCGGCTCGCCTCCCGGGCGGCTTCGGCTTGACCCTCGACATGGTGCAGACCACAGGATCGACACCGTGTCCACCTTGATACTCACTCGTTGTCCACAGCTCGTTATCCACCGTCGGTGGATAACTACGGTCCGTCCTCCGCCAGTTACCCACAGGCTGTGGAGAAACCCTGTGTACGACGCTGTGGACGGCTGGGGACAACGACGAGGTTGTCCACCGATGACCGTCGACCTGTGTACGAGCTGTTGAAGGTTCTGGGGACAACAGCAATGGTGATCTTCTCGGTCGTCCACAGGCATGGGGAGAAAGTCGGTGGATTACCGGTGGACAACCGGTGGACAACGGTGGACAACCGGCCGTCGTCGCCGGGCTGTGGACACCCGAGGCAGTTGTACCCCCGGTTCTCCACAGCCAACTCACCGGTGGATAACCTGTCTGAGCTGCGCAGACCCGAGTTCTCCACAGTTTGCACAGGTGCGATGAAGACGATGGGTTATCTCTTCTAAGAGAACAAAAACCAATCATCACCGTTGGGCTTTCTGTGGATCGGGCCGAACGCTGCCGGACAGGCCGGTCAGCATCGACACGATCCACGGGGTCGGGCGCACAGCCGATGTCCCTGCGCCCTAAGGTGCGATGGGTACCCGCACGGTCGGGCGGGACGGTAGGCAGCGGTCGGCATGAGAGAGTTGTCGCTGACGTCGACGCGGAGGCATTGATGAAGTTCCGAGTGGAGCGCGACGCGCTCGCCGAGGCCGTGGCGTGGACCGCGAAGAGCCTGCCGAACCGGCCATCCGTACCGGTGCTCGCCGGGGTGATGCTCCGCGTCACCGACGGCAACCTGCGGGTCTCCGGTTTCGACTACGAGGTTTCCAGTCAGGTGACCGTCGAGGTGCAGGGTGACGCCGACGGCGCCGCGCTGGTCTCCGGTCGCCTGCTCGCCGAGATCACCAAAGCGTTGCCGGCCAAGCCGGTCGACATCGCCGCGGTCGGCGCCCACCTCGAACTGGTCTGCGGCAGCGCCCGGTTCACCCTGCCCACCATGCCGGTGGAGGACTACCCCGCCCTGCCCGAGATGCCGCAGAGCGCCGGCACCGTCGACGCCGCGGCGTTCGCCACAGCGGTCTCCCAGGTGGCCATCGCCGCCGGCCGGGACGAGACGCTGCCGATGATGACCGGCGTCCGCGTCGAGCTCTCCGGCAACACGCTGTCGATGCTCGCCACCGACCGGTACCGGCTGGCGTTGCGCGAGATCCAGTGGCGGCCCGACGACCCCGAGGTCAGCATCAACGCCCTGGTCCCGGCCCGCACCCTGAACGACACCGCCAAGGCGCTCGGCCCGCTGGGCGGCGAGGTCACCCTCGCCCTCGCTCAGGGCGCGGCGGGCGAG
>NZ_JBFAPG010000061.1:0-19419 GCF_040675595.1 Micromonospora sp. NPDC049580 | reverse complement strand
GGCGAGGACACCCTCGCCGCCGGGATCCGGTTCGCTCACGGCGATCCAGCGGCGGCTGGGACGTGACTGGCGACTGGCCGCACTGTTCCTCGCGCCCATGGCCGTACTGGTCGGCGGGCTCGTCCTCGTGCCGATCGCCCGGTCGATCGTCACCAGCACCACGGAACGGCACGGGCAGGACACCGTGTTCGTCGGCCTGGACAACTACCTCCACCTCGTCGGCGACGACCAGTTCCACACGGGCGTGGTGAACTCGTTCGTCTTCACCGCGTACGCCGAGATCTTCAAGGTGGTGCTCGGGCTGGCCGCGGCCCTGCTGCTGCACCACCGGCGCCGCGGCCGCGCGGTGCTGGCGGGGTTGCTGCTGGTGCCGTGGGTGGTGCCGACGGTGGTGACGGCGTTCAGTTGGCGCGCCCTGCTCGACCCCATCTTCGGCAGTGTCAACACGCTGCTGACCTCCACCGGGATCGGGCCGCTGCTCGCCAGCGCGCACCTGGTGGACAGCTGGCCGGCGGGCTGGCTGTCCGACCCGTCGCTGGCCATGCCGTCGGTGATCCTCGTCAACGTCTGGAAGGGGGTGCCGTTCTTCACCGTGTGTTTCCTGGCCGGGTTGAAGGCCATCCCGGCGGACCTCTACGAGGCGGCGACCATCGACGGGGCCTCGTCGCTGCAGCGGTTCGTCAACGTGACGCTGCCCGGCCTCCGTCACGTGATCACCGTGACGGTGACCCTGTCGTCGATCTGGACGTTCAACAACTTCGACCTGGTCTGGTTGCTGACCCAGGGCGGCCCGGGTGACGTGACCGCGCCGTACGTGCTCGTCGCGTACTCGAAGGCGATCTTGCAGTTGCAGTACGGCGCGGGCGCGGCGGTCACGCTCGTCATGCTGCCGGTCATCGGCGGGCTGGTGTTCGTCCTGGTCCGGCTGTTACGCCAGGATTCCGGGGCGAAACTGCCCCGACCACGCCGCGCAGCGCGATGGGTCGGTACGCGGTGGACCGCGACGTCGCGCAAGGCCCTGCCGTGGGTCGTCGCGGCGGTGGTCACCGGTCTGCTGGCCTGGGCATCGCCACAGATCTTCTGGAAGGCGGCGGTGGTCCTCGGGGTGATCCTGCTGATCGCCGCAGGGGTCGGCCGGGTGGTTTCGACCCTCCAGTCGCGCGGCGGTCGCCGGGCGTCGTCTGTGGTGTCGGGCCTGGGATCCGGTGTCGCGCTGGCCGGGCTGCTCTTCTTTGTGCTGGGCCCGGTGTACTGGATCGCCGTCACGGCCTTCAAGTCCGAGGGCCAGGTCGTGATGCGGACCGACGACCTGTGGCCGACGCCGTGGACCACGGAGCAGTTCAGCGGACTCTTCGCCAACCAGCCCTTCGGTCGCTGGTACCTCAACACCCTGCTGGTGTCCGCGGCGTCCACGGCGGTGGCGCTGGTCTGCGCCGCCCTGGCGGGCTACGCGCTGGCCCGGCTGCGGTTCCGCGGCGCGCAGGGCTTCACCGTCACGGTCCTGCTCACCTACGTGATGCCGGGCGCGCTGCTGTTCATCCCGCTGTACCAGATGCTCATCGGCGCGCGGCTCACCGACTCGTTGTGGTCGCTGGTGGTGACGTACCCGACCTTCACACTGCCGTTCGCCACCTGGCTGCTGGTGGGCTACTTCTCGTCGATCCCCGTCGAGCTGGAGGAGGCCGCGCTGGTCGACGGTTGCAGCCGCGTCCAGGCGTTCGGCCGGGTGGTGCTGCCCCTGGCCAAGCCGGGGCTGCTGGCGGTCGCGCTCTTCACCCTGACCAACGCCTGGAACGAATTCCTCTTCGCCTTCGTGTTCATCACGAAGGACGAGTACAAGACGCTGCCGGTGGGGATGCAGTCGATGATCGCCGGAGACGTCGTACCGCAGGGACAACTCGCCGCGGCGTCGCTGCTCGTCAGCATCCCCGTGGCGATCATGTACGCCCTCGGGCAGCGCTTCCTCACCGAAGGGCTCACCGCCGGCGCGGTGAAGGGCTGACCGGGTACGTCGAGTCGCAAGCGCGGACGTGCATCAGGTGTAGGCGAGCAGGAAGTCCACGGTGCCCGTACCGCCCCGCTGGCCGGGTGGGGTCTGGAGAGCGGTCGGTAGCACCACGCTGTCGCGCAGAATCCGGACGCCGGAACGGATGTGACCGCTATTCGGCGCCGGCGATGGTGGCGCCACTGACGGTGTCCACGTACCACCTCTGGTACCGCTCCAGCGACCACCCGCGTTGCCGGACGAGCCAGTCGAAGTTACGGACGTCCTGAGCCAGCCAGAGGATGTCGGCCACCTGATCGACGTCCAGGTCGGGGCGGAGGCCCCCCGTGCCGACGAGTTCGGCGGCGAACATGGCCATGCCCCGGCGGCGCTCGTCGATGTTCTTGCGCCAGATCTCGGCGGCGTCCGGATCGGCCGTGGCTGCTCCGGCCAGCGCGAGCATCACCTGGACCTGTCGGGCGTTGACCTCGGCCAGATGGCGGGCATAGCGGACGAGTTTGGCGCGAGGGTCGGCGAGCGCGCGGATCTCGGCCACGAAGGGCCGGTCCGGCAGGGCCACCGGTTCGTCGTCGCCGGCCAGAGTGACGTCGACCAACTGGGAGAGCAGGTGCCGCTTGCTGCCGAACACCGCGTACAGGGTCTGGACCGCGACGCCGGCTTCCGCGGCGACCGCGGTCAGCGGGGTGGCCGCATACCCGGGGTCGACGAACAGGCGGCCGGCCGCTTCGAGGATTGCTCGCCGGGTCTGTCGGGCCTGCTCCTGTCGGCGGGAAGAGTCGTAGATTCGCTTGACAACCACCGGTCGAGTGTAGTGCTCTATTGGATAGAGGCTCACTCTATCGAGAGGCGGCGGCCGATGCCGTTCGGTGTGTTGCAGGAGATGCCCGGCGTCAGTGAGGCGGAATACCGGCAGGTGGAGCGGCACCTCGGGCCGGACCGGCCACCAGGGCTCCTCGCCCATGTCTCCGGACCGACCGAGGACGGCTGGCGGATCATCAACATCTGGCAGGACGAAGCGGCGTTCCGCCAGTTCCAGTCGGAGCGACTGGTCCGCGCCGCGGGCTTGGCGGCGCAGGAGGACGGCTTCGACCCGACGAAGGCAGCCAACTTCCGGTCGGTGAGCGTCGACGGCGCCGAGATGCCGTTCTGATGGCCGACACCGCCGCCCTACGCTCCCGCAATGCCGCCTTCTGGGCGGGAGCGGCGGCCGGCTGGATCCGCCACGCCGACCGGCAGGACGAGACCGGCCGACCGCTGGGCGCGGCGGCAATGGATCGACTGGCCGCACGGCCCGCCGAACGGATTCTTGACGTGGGCTGCGGCTGCGGCGGCACCACGGCCGAGCTCGCCAGGGCGGTCGGCGAGACCGGCGCGGCGGTCGGCGTCGACATCGCCGAGGCGATGGTGACCGCAGCCCGCCAGCGGTTCCCGGACATTCGGTTCCACGTGGCCGACATCGAGACTCTCGATGTCGTGCCGGGGGCGCCGTTCGACGCGGCGTTCTCGCGCATGACCCTGATGTTGCTGGCGGATCCGGTCGCCGGCTGCGCCACGATCCGACGATCCCTGCGCCCGGGCGGACGCCTCGCCGCGACCGTCTTCCGCGACGGCGGCGTCAACCCGTGGCTGTCCGCCGCGATGCTCGGCGCAGCACCGCACCTCGGGCCGCTACCACCGCTACCGGTAGGTGACGAGCCCGGTCCGTTCTCCTTCGCCGACCCGGCGAGGCTCGTCCGAGTCCTCACCAGGGCCGGCTGGACCGCCGTCACGATCACGCCGTACGACGTCGAACTGGACGCCCCGGACGACGCCGACGCGGTTGCCGAATGGCTCATCGAGGTCGGCCCCGCCGGTGCCGCGTACCGGGCTGCCCCGCTGGCTGGGCAGGCTCCGGCCCGAGCAGGAGCTGCCCGGCTGCTCGGCCGGTTTCGCGAGCCCGGCGTCGGCTATCGACTGCCCACCGGCCTCTGGCTCGTCACCGCGACCACCGGGGCTGACCACCAACAACCAGGTCAGGACGAGAATTGATGATGAGAAGCAATCGCTTGATCGCGCCAGCCCTCTGTCTTGTGTTCGCCCTGACGGCATGCACCGACGCCGACGCGCCCGAGCCCTCCACGCCCGCAGCGCCGGGCACCCCGGCAGCACCCGATGCCGCGCCCAGCGCGGCCGGATCCGCTCCGGCCCGCGGCTCGAATCCGGTGTCGGCGAAGGAGGTGTGTGCCTACCTGGACGGCCAGTTGCCGACGCTGAAGGGGATCGGGTCCGAGACGGGCGCGATGGCCAACCTGACCGTGAACCTCTATTCCTGGTACGAGAAACAGGGCCCCGTGCCGAACGGCCGTCAGATCGACGACCAGACCCGTCAGGAATGCCCGGCGATCCGGACCGAGGTGCTGGAGCTCGCCGGGATGGAGAGCTTCGAACGGCTGTAGCCACTACTTACTGCCCGAGCTGCTTCTCGAACCAGTGGTGGGCGTAGCGCTCGGTGTTGTACGGCTCGATCTCCCGGTAACCGGCCGCGTGGTACATGGCGATCGCCTCGGTGAGGTTGCGGTTGGTGTCCAGCCGGACCGTGCTCACGCCTCGGTCGGCGGCGTACCGTTCCAGCTCGCTCAGCAGCCGTCGCCCGATGCCCAGCCCGCGGACGCTGTCCGCCACCCAGACACGCTTGATCTCGGCGGGTGCGTCGCGGTGGAGTTTGACGGCGCCGCAGCCGACGGGCTCGGTGTTGAGGGTGGCGAGCAGGAGCACGCCGGCGGGCGGGGCGATCTCCTCGTCGTGGATCGGCTTGCTCAGTGCCGGGTCGAACCCGTCGTCGAACCGCCGCCCGATGTCCCGGGCGTAGGCCCGCAGGCACGCCCGGGCCCGCGGATCGCTCGGTGGGCACGGTGCGATGACCACCATCGACCCGATGAGCAGGCGTTCGACCTCGGCCATGGCGGCGACGAGTCGTTCGCGGCGTCGCTCGGTGAGCGGTTGGAGGATCGAGGCGGCGAGTTCGTCGGACCGCTCGTCGAGTTCGGCCCATTCCGTACGGCCGGCGTCGGTGAGCTGGGCGACGCGTACCCGGCCGTCGCCGCCGGCCTGGCCGGCCGGGCCCACGGTGACCAGCCCGTCGTTCTCCAGGGTGCGCAGGAGTCGGCTGAGGTATCCGGAGTCCAGGCCGAGCCGTGCGCGTAACGCCGCGACCTCGGCGCCGGCGGGGCCGATCTCCCAGAGCAGGCGAGCCTGCCCGAGGGGTCGGCCCTGCGCCATGTACTCGTCGTCGAGCGCACCCACCCGCTGGGTGACAGTCCGGTTGAACCGCCGCACTGCGGCGATGAGCGCGGAGTCCATCTGCCTGACTTTAGTCAGCAGATCTGCGCCGGCGATAGGTGAAGGGGGCGGCGTGGTCCAGGACCGCCACCACGAGCACCACGCCGGTGGCGACCGCGCTGATCGCCAGCAGCGGCAGCCGCAGGGCGGCCGCCGCGCCGGCCAGCACGAGCAGCGCGCCAACCCGAGGCCAGGACAACCGCCGGTGGATGGCCAGCGAGAACAGGATCCGGCCGACGAGGAACAGCGTGGGTCCGCCCAGGATGACCGCGACAGCCCTCATGTCGCCGACCTCGGAGGGATGAGCGATGCTCAGCTCGGCCCCGACGGCCGTGACCACTATGCCGGCGATCATCATGAGGTGCAGGTATCCGGTGACGACACCGAGCCGGGACGGGTCGGCGCGCTCGATGGCCGAGCCCAGCTGCCGGCCGGCGGGGGTCACGTAGAGCAGACCGATCAGCACAGCCGTGGCGAAGACCAGCAGGAAGGCGGCGGTCTCGGCGAGGTCGAGGCGGGTGCCGGCGTACGAGAGCCCGGCGGCCAGGACGAGTTCGCCGAGCGCGATGATCATGATTTGCTGGTAGCGCTCGGCGAAGTGCGCGCCAGCGAGGCGCAACTCCTGCTGACGGGCACGACCCAGCCTCGGCGTGGGCCAGCCGAGCCGTGGGCCCGTCACGTCGATCGCGAGGGCGAGCACCCAGAGCGGCACCCGCCATTGCGGCAGGAACGCGCCCGCCAGCCACGGCACGGCGGTGACCGTGTACCAGCAGAGGATCCGCAGCGCCCGGCGCTGCCGTGGATGACCGCGCAGCATCGAGGCGGTGACCACGCCCCGGACGAGATGGACCGCGACGTACGCGCCGGCGAAGAGCACCCCCCGCTCCTCGAGCGCCTGCGGGATCGCCACCCCGGCCAGCAGGCTGCCCAGCGTGGCGGCGACCAGCACCACGCGGATGGCCGGGGACTCCGGGTCGTACCAGTCGGCGCTCCAGGTGGTGGTCACCCAGATCCACCAGACGCCGGCCAGCAGCAGAGCGGTGTGCAGCGCGCCGGCCAGCGTGAGGTCGTGCAGCAGGTGCGCGGCCGACTGGCTGAGGGCGAGCACGAACGCCAGGTCGAAGAAGAGCTCCAGGAACGAGGCGCTCAGCGGCGCGTCGCTTCTCCGCAACAGCCGCTCGGGCCTGCTCGCCATCGGCGCTCCTCCCGGTGGCAGGCGCTGTTTCCGTCGTACCACCCGAGGCCCGGCACCGGAGGCGAAAACGCGTCAGCGGCGGACGCCCACCCCGGCGTAGCCGTGTGAGTCCCCGGCCTCTGGCTCGCCGTCCGGCCGCCACCGGGTGGTCTCGACCAGGCCGGGCTCCACCAGCTCGTACCCGTCGAAGAAGCGCAGCGTCTCGGCGTGGGTGCGGGGCACCAGCGGGGCGCTGCTGGTGCGGTACACGGCCTGCCCGCGCTCGGCCACCTCCGGCGGGACGCCGTCCAGCGTCAGGTGCGACAGCACCAGGTGGCTGCCGGGCACGGTGGCGTCGCGCAGCCGGGCGACGGCAGCCCACGGGTCGTCGTCGTCCGGCACGAAGTGCAGCACCGCGAGCAGCAGCACGGCCACCGGGCGGTCCAGGTCGAGCGTGGCCCGCACCTCCGGGTGGGCCAGCAGGTCGTCCGGCCGCCGCAGGTCGCCCTGCACGACGGCCGTGCCGGGCACGTCGGTCAACAACCGTCGGGCGTACGCGACGGCCACCTCGTCGTAGTCGACGTAGACCACCCGGGCGTCCGGCGCCACGGCTCGTACCACCTCGTGCACGGTCCCCTGGGTGGGCAACCCCGCCCCGATGTCCAGGAACTGGTGGACGCCCTGCCCGACGGCGTACCGGACGGCTCGGCGCAGGAAGTGCCGGTTTGTCTGGGCCGCGAGCCCGGTGCCCGGGAAGATCTCCAACACCCGCTCGGCGGCGGCGCGGTCGGCGGCGAAGTTGTTGCTGCCACCCAGGAAGTAGTCGTACATCCGGGCGACGTTGGGTCGGGCGGTGACGTCGGTCGTGTCGGGTGCCGGCTGGTCGGTCACGAGGGGTCCCTTCGCCGCACGGTCAGATCTCGATGTCTAGCAGCCGGGGCGACGACCCGCTGACCCCTCGTGTCGTTGATCCGGCTGCACCCCTGGTCAACGCCGACCACGGTGGGGGCACCGAATCACCGAGGGGGACGCGATGACCGGTCAGCGGGAAACCGTCCGGGTCGACCACGACCTGTTCCGCGCCGTGTACGACTCGCCCGCGTCGCTGCCCGGCCGGCACCGGTGGACCACACCGGAGTCGGACGTCCGCCGTCTGGAGAAGCTGCTGGGAATGCCGGCACGCAGCATCGGCGCCCCGCTGTGGGTCAGCGGCGACGAACCGGACTGCCCGAAGTGCGGCCGGCGGATCACCTGGTACGACATCGTCTCGTCGGCGCTCACCGGCCTGCACGACAAGAACATGATCGCCACGGTCATCCTCGGCGAACACAGGTACGTCAACACCGAGGTGCCGGAGGCCATCCCCGGGGTGCGCTGCGCCGACTGCCACACCGCCATCGACGGCCTGCGCAGCTTCAAGTGCCACAACTGGGCGTACGCCTTCGAGGCGCTGGAGGCCGTCCGCGAGCGCATGGCCGGCGGGCCCGCGCCGACCTGAGCGCCTGCCGGCGGGCCTCCGCCGACCTGAGCGCCTGCCGGCGGGCCTCCGTGCGGCCGGCTCGACCTTCGACTCCTGTGCTGCCCCCTGCCGCGTTCCCAGGGTGTCTTCCAGGTGAACGAGGTATGAACGTCTGGTGAGGTGATTCATGGCCGACAACGGCAGCACGGACGTTCCAGAGATCAGCGCCGAGTGGTACCGCGACATCGTCGACGCGGCCGCCGGCACCCCGCACCCGGTGCAGTGGTTCGTCGGGCACGCCACCGAGGGGGTGATCCTGCTGCTCGGCGCGCTGCTGGTGGCGGCCGCGCTGCGCCGCCTGGTCGGCGGCCCGCACGACCGGGCACTCGCCCTGGTCGCGCCGCTGCCGACCCTCCTCGCGTACGCGAGCAGCGAATGGCTCAAGACCGTGGTGGACGAGGACCGACCGTGCCGGACGGTGGGCCGGGCGATCGTCGCCGGCACCTGCCCACCACCGGGTGACTGGTCGTTCCCCAGCAACCACGCCACCCTGGCCGGCGCGCTGGCGATCACCACACTGCTGCTCTCCCGACGGCTCGGACTGGTCGCGCTGCCGCTGGCCGTGCTGGCCGCGTTCTCCCGGGTCTTCGTGGGCGTGCACTACCCGCACGACGTGGCCGCCGGCCTGCTGCTCGGTGCCCTGGTCGCCATGGTGGCGACCCCGCTTCTGGCCCGCCTGACCGCCGAGGCGCTGCGCCGCCGCGCCGATGCCCGCCGCCCGGTACCCGACCTGGCCAGCCGACCCCGCCCCTGACCCCGCCGCCCGACGGTCGGTGGGGTGGGCGGTCAGGAGGTCAGGAGGAGGGCACCCACCGTGCCGAGCAGCAGGAACGGGCCGAACGGCAGGTGCGTGCTCCACCGGGCCCGTCGGGCGACCAGCAGTCCCAGACTCACCAGCGCGGACAGCCCGAACGCGAGCAGCAGCCCGAGGAGCAGGACGGGCAGGCCGTACCAGCCGAGCAGTGCCCCCACGCTGAGCGCCAGCTTCGCGTCGCCCAACCCGAAGCCGCGGCGGCCGAGCAGCAGCGTGCTGGTGGCGAAGAACAGCGCCAGCCCCGCGCCCGCGGCGACCGCCCGCAGCCAGGGGCCCGCGTCGGCGTCGGCGAGCGCGGCCGCGCCGAGCAACAGCCAGGTCCCGGCCGCCGCGGGCAGGGTGAGCCGGTCGGGCAGTCGGTGCACGGCCAGGTCGACGAGGACCGCCGGCACGGTCCAGGCGAGCCACCACGCCAGCGCCGGCATCGCCCCGCCCGACGGGCCGACCAGCGCCAGCAGCGCCACGGCGGCGAGCGCGGCCACCTCGACCGTGCCGGGCGGCGGCCCGACCCGGGCCCGGCACCGGCCGCACTGGCCGGCCGGGCCGAGCGCCGGCCAGGGCCGGGTCAGGCCGACCGCCGCGCCGCAGGCGTCGCAGCCGGTCCGGCTGGGGGCTCCCGTGGGTACGGCGTAGCGCACGACGGCCAACCGCAGCAGCGGACTGACCGTCAGGATCGCCAGCCCGGTCGCGGGCCGAAAACGGCCAGGGGCAGGCCCCGCCGCCGCCCGATCGGTCGGGTTCCGCCGACCGGGTGCCGCCGCAGGAGGGCCGGTCAGCGCCACGTGGACCACGCCGGACGCCGGCCGCTCCCCGGAAAGGTGAACACGGATCGTGACTGAACGTTCGCTCGGGTGTAGCGGATGGCGCGGAAACCGACGTCCGCCACCGGCGGCACGATGATCTCCCCGTCCGAGGGCGGGCCGGTCGGCACCGCGGACGGGGTGGCCGGTCCGTCGCCCGGGGACGCAGTCCGGATGCCGGGATGGGGGCGCGATGTCCCACTCTCGGGACCGACGCAGGGGTTGCGGCGGATCGGCCCCGGCCGGCGAGGCCGGACCGTCGGCGACCCCTCGACCGGCCATCGTCCGGAGTGCAGCACGAACACCCGCCACCACCACCCATCATCACGCAGAGTGTTCACTTGAATTGCCTCTGTTGCATCGGCGAGCGTCAGCCTATGCTCGCCCCTTGGGTGTGACGCAAGCCTCACCTCTACGACCGGACGACACGGGACCTTGCATTTGTAGAAGATCCGTAACGGTGAATGCAGAAGCGCAATGAGAGCTCCGGAAGACACTGATCCGGGCGCGCTTCCGCATGCCCGGCGGCGGTGCTTCATGGCCACGTCGGGCGACCACGAGGAGGGCTCAGCGGTGCGCGGACGGCAGCTCAGGCGAGCGGCAATCTGCCTGCTGGCGGTCGTGGCGGCGGTGCCGGTCACCGCCTGCGGCAGCGGGCAGGAGGCGGTCGATCGGCCGGCGACGGCGCGGGGCGACGGAGCGCGGGCCGATTCGGGCGCGGAACGGGAAGCTGCCGAAAAGGCGGCGCTCGCGGCGTACTCCGGTTATCTCGCAGCATCGCGGACGGCGAGTCGGCGCAATGATCCACACGCGCCGGAACTGTCCCGGTTTCTCGCTGATCCGCTGCTGACCCGGGTGCAATTGTCCATTCGCGACGCAAAGGAGCACGGCGCGATGCGTACCGGGACGCTGGCGTCCGATCCCAGCGTGACCGCCGTCAGCCTGGACTCTGACCCGGCCACCGTGGAGATCCAGGACTGCCTGGACGCGACCGGCTACCGGCTGGTCTACACCAAGGACCAGCGCGTGGTCCCGGGCAGCGGTGGCGGCAAACATCTGGCCACCGCCACCGCCACCCGCTATCCCGACGGTCGCTGGCTGATCAGCTCCGGCGCGGCGCACCCGGACCAGCCGTGCTGACCCGAGGGCGGAGAGCCCGCACCGGCGCGGCCCGGCGGATGCTCGCGGGGGCCGGTCTGGCGTTGCTACTGGTGGTCGGCGCGACCCTGCCGGCCGCCGCCGCCCGACGCGCCGACCCGGGGGCCGGATGTCCGCCCGGCCAACCGGACTGCAACGTCTGGGACGACGAGCCCGGTACGCCGGGCGGCCCCGGCGGCGGGGGCGACAACGGCGGCGGCGACTCCGGCGGCGGCGGGGGCGGCGGTGTCTGTCAGTGGGGCGGGCGGACGATCCCCTGCTACGACGACCTGCTGGGCTGGTTCAACAACGGCGACGGCTGCTACTACAAGCTCGCCTCGCCGCAGAAGCCGGCACCCGAGGGTCAGCAGTGGTACGTGCAGACCTGCAACGGGGGCGATCTCGGCGCACAGGACACGGTGCTGCGGGACGGGCCGCCGCCCGGCTTCGGCGCTCCGCCGGACCCGGAGGAGCTGGCCCGCCGGGCCCTGGCGTCGATCAAGCTGCTGCCGGCGCGGCTCAAGGTGGCGCCCCGCAAGGACATCGGCCCGGGCCTGGTCGGCCTGCCCGTGTGGATGTGGGCCACCCCGAGCGCCAGCTACTTCGGGCCGCTGCGCGCCTCCGCGTCCGACCGTGGGCTGACCGTCTCGATCGAGGCGAAGGTCGACCGGATCGTCTGGAACATGGGCAACGGCGACACGGTCACCTGCACCAAGGCCGGCACCCCGTACGACCCGAAGGGCAAGCGCGCCGGCCGCACCTCCCCGGACTGCGGCTACGACCGCGGCTACCCGAAGGCCGGCACCTACCGGGTGGGCGCCACCACGTACTGGACGGTGCGCTGGTGGACCGGCAACGGCGACGAGGGTGACCCGATCCCGCAGACCCGGACCAGCGGCACCGTGCCGGTCCAGATCAAGGAACTCCAGGTGGTGACCAGGTGAGTGAGCCGATTCTGCGAGCCCCACAGTCGGGAATGGAGATCGAACGGTGAGTGTGGCTACGCGTAACGCGACCGGGCCGGTGGACGCGCCGGTCAGCCCGCCCAAGGTGGTCCGGCAGCGCCGCGTCCGCCCAGGGCTGCTGGGTCTCGCCGTACTCCTGATCGCCCTCGGTGGGCTGGGGGCGGCGTTCGCGGTCACCTCGGTCCGGGCCACCGGAAGCTACCTCGCGGTGGCCCGGCCGGTGGAGGTGGGTCGGGAGGTCAGCGCCGCCGATCTGATCACCGTGCAGGTCGCCGGCGGTCAGGGGTTGCACCCGGTGCCCGCGGGCCGGCTGGACGAGGTGGTCGGCAAGCGGGCCGCCGTGGCGCTGGTGCCGGGCACCCTGCTCACCCTCGGGCAGGTCACCGACGACCCGCTGCTCGGCCCGGGTCAGCAGCAGATCGCGCTCGGCCTGAAGACCGCCCAGGTGCCGGCCCGAGCGCTGCACCCCGGAGACAAGGTGCTGCTGGTCAGCACCCCGGACGAGAACGCCACCGGGGCGGCGGCCGGGGCGGGCACCCGGTTCGCGGCCACCGTCATCGACATGGTCAGCCCGACGGACGACGAGAAGGTGCTGTACCTGGCGCTGCTCATCCGGGACGTACCCGCCGTGGTGGCGTTGGCCGCCCAGGAGCGGATCGCGGTCGTGCTGACCGAGGCGGCCTGAGCATGGCGATCATCGCGTTGGTGTCCGCGAAGGGTTCGCCCGGCGTGACCACCTCGGCGTTGGCCTGTGCCCTGACCTGGCACCGCCGGCTGGTCCTGGCCGAGTGCGACCCGGCCGGCGGATCGATCCTCGCCGGCTACCTCGGTGGTCAGCTGGACGGGCCGCGCGGCATCGGCGAGCTGGCCGTCGGGGAGCTGCGCGACGGCAACCTGGAGACCGGGTTCTGGTCGCAGCTGGTCGACCTGGACGCGCCGCGCCGGGAACGGCTGCTGCTGCCCGGGTTGGTCGACCCGGCGCAGGCCGGCAGCGTCACCCCGCTCTGGCAGCGCTTCGCCGACTACTTCAACGCCCTGGACCGGGGTACTCCCGGCTACGACGTGCTCGTCGACTGCGGCCGGCTGCACGTCACCGGCCCACCGTGGCCACTGCTGCGGGCCGCCTCGGTGGTGCTGCTGGTGACCCGGGCCCACCTGCCCGACCTGTCCGGCACCCGGGCGGTGGTCACCGCGATCGAGCGGGACTTCGCCGAACACCGGGTGCCGCCGGGCACCCTGCGGCTGCTGCTGGTCGGCGACGGGCACGGGCGCGCGGAGATCAGCCGTGGACTGAAACTGCCGGTGATCGCCCGGCTGCCGCACGACCCGCGTACCGCAGGGGTGCTCGCCCTCGGTGGGACCGTACGGTCCGGACGGCCGCTGCTGCGCGCGGCCGCCGCGCTGGAGGTGCCGGTCGGGGCGCTGCTGGAACGCAGGCGGGCACGGCTGGCCTGGCCGGTGCAGCAGGGGGTGCCGGATGCGGTTTGAGCCCGTCTCCACCGACCCACGTCAGCAGCCGCCGGCCGCGACGTCCACCGCGCCGCCGCTGGCCCCGCCGAACGGCCGGCACCACCAGTCGGCAGCGATACCGCAGCCGATGCCCACGGCCACGCCGCCGCCGGAGGTGGCACCCCGACCCCGGATGGATTTCCAGGTGGTCCGGGAGCTGCGCCGGGAACTCACCGAACGGCTCACCCTGTGGCAGCGCGGCCGGGAGTTCACCGTCGACGAGGAGGACACCGAGCGGGCCCGGCTGGCCGTCACGGTGGTCGCCGAGTACGCGGACGCGGTCCGTCGCGCCGGCACACCGATGGCCGCCGGCGAGGAACGCCTGCTGCTCGACCAGGTGACCGCCGAGCTGGTCGGGCTGGGCCGGCTACAGACCCTGCTGGTCGACGACACCATCGAGGAGGTGCACATCCTCGGCTGCGACGTGGTGCGCATCACCCGGCACGGCGGTGGGGTGGACTGGGCCGAGCCGATCGCCGACAGCGACGCCGAGCTGGTGGAGATCCTCCAGGCGGCGGCGCGGCGGGCCGGCGCGACCGAACGGTCACTGTCCACCGTGAAGCCCACCCTGGACCTGCAACTGCCCGACGGCAGCCGACTGGCCGCGGTGTTCCTGGTCAGCCACCGGCCGTACGCGGTGATCCGCAAGCACAACACCCTGGACGTGAGCCTCGACGACGTGGCCGGCGCCCGGGGTGACCTGGACGAGATGATCGACCCGCTGCTGCGCGACTTCCTTCGCGCGGCGATGCGCGCCGGGTTGAACATCATGGTCGCCGGGCTGGCCGGCGCCGGGAAGACCACGATCATCCGGGCGCTCATGAACGAGATCCCACCCGACGAGCCGTACGTGCTGCTGGAGGAGAGTCGGGAGTTGTTGCCGGCCCGTCGCCGGGAGCGGCACCGGGCGGTGATGAGCTTCGAGGCGCGGGAGGGGCACGGCGAGCGCGGCTTCGACGGCCGGCCGGCGGGTGAGGTGACGATCGCCGACCTGATCCCGCTGTCGCTGCGGATGGGCGTGCTGCGGATCATCGTGGGCGAGGTCCGGTCCCGGGAGATCGTGCCGATGCTCCAGGCGATGACCACCAGCCGGGGCTCGATGTGCACCATTCACGCCCGTACGGCTGCCGGGGTGGGTGAACGGATCGTCGAGCTGGCGCTGGCGCACGGCCGGGAGATGACCGTCGACCAGGCTCGCCGGATGGCCGGCAACGCCCTCGATCTGATCGTCTACGTCACCGTCGAGGACGAGAGCGCGATCGGCGGCCGTAAGCACCGGTTCGTCTCGCACGTGGAGGAGGTGATCGGGGCCGGTGAGGCCGGCCGGATCACCACCACCACCGTCTTCGGTCCCGGTCCGGACGGCCGTGCCGTCCCCCGGCACCTCCCGGAACGGGTTCGCGACCAGTTGCTGCGGGTGGGGTACGACGCCCGGCTGCTGACCCGCTGGATCGAGGCCGGTACGGGTGCCTGGCGGCGTCCCCGACAGACCCGACTGGCCCGGCGGTGACCTGATGGGGAACAGCCTGGAGTTGATCGCTGTGGTCTCCGGCGCCGCCTGTGTGGCCGGGCTGCTGCTGGCGGTCGTCGCGCTGGTGGGCAGCCGCCGGCCCGCCGGGGCCGGCCCGGGAGCGGGGCCCGGCCTGAGCCGCCTCTGGCGCGGCTCCGGCGCCACTCCAGCCGAGCGGCGGGCCTACCAGGCGCTGCTGCTCACCGCGGTGGTCGCCGGGGCGTTGGCGTTCCTGCTGACCGGGCTGCCGGTGGTGGGCCTGCTGGTGGCGGTGGCGGTTCCCGGCACACCGTGGCTGTTCGCCGTGGGCAAGGCCGAGCAGCGGGCGATCGCCCGGATCGAGGCCGTCGGCGAGTGGACCCGCCGGCTCAAGGACGTCTCCGGTACGGGGCAGGGCCTCCAACAGGCGATCATCAGCACGATCGGCAGCGTGCCACCCGGCATCGAGGACGAGGTACGGCTGCTCGCCGCCCGGTTGCAGGCCGGCTGGCTGGCCCGTTCCGCGCTGCTGGCGTTCGCCGACGAGATCGGCGACCCGGTGTGCGACCAGGTCGTGGCGGCGCTGATCCTGCACCTCACCGACCGGGGTGAGCGGCTGGGCGACGTGCTGGGCTCGATCGCCGGCGCGGCGGCCGCGGAGGTGGCGACCCGCCGGGAGATCGAGGCCAAGCGCACCCAGCCCCGGTTCGCGGTCCGCTTCCTGACCGGGATGACGCTGGCGACGCTGGCGTACGGGCTGGTCAACACCGAATACATCAAGCCGTACGGCACACCGACGGGTCAGGTGGTGATGGCCGCTCTCGGTGCCGCATTCATCGGCCTGCTGGCCTGGGTGCGGTCGATGAGCCAGCCGCAGCGGCCGGCCCGGTTCCTGCCGGCCCCCGACCCGCAGGAGGTGATCGCGTGAGCGCGAGCGGCGAAGCGCGGCGCAGCCCCGGAAGGCGGTCGCGGTGATCCTCAACTGGCACCTGGCCGTCGCGGTCTGTGGCGGGGCGACGATCGGGTTGGGCTTGTTCCTGGTGATCCGGGAGCTGGTTCCGGCGACCCCCGCGCTCGGGCCGGCGCTGCGCCGCCTGCACCAGCCGCCGGGCACCGGGCGGGTGGCCGCTCCCGCCTCCCGCCGGCTGGACTGGCTGACCGGGCTGTCCCGCTGGTTGCGACCACCGCACCGGCAGCTCGCCCTGATCGGTCAGACCCCCGAGCAGTACGCCCTGTCGGTGCTGCTGTCCGCGCTCATCGGACTGGCCACGCCGACCCTGCTCGGGGTGGCGCTGTTCGTGCTCGGTGTCTCGCTGCCGCTTGTCGTACCGGTGCTGGGTGGCCTCGGCATGGCGCTGATCGCCGGCCTGCTGGCGCACCGCTCGGTGCTGGCCAAGGCGGACGCCGCCCGCGACGAGTTCCGCCAGGCCGTCTGCACGTACCTGGATCTGGTGGCCCTGCAGCTCTCCGCCGCGCACGGGCCGGTGCAGTCGCTGGAGCGGGCCGCCGCGGTCTGTGACGGCTGGGTGTTCGACCGGCTTCAGGAGTCGCTGCGGATCGCCCAGATGCAGATGCACGCGCCCTGGGACGAGCTGCGTGACCTCGCCGACAAGATCGGCATCCCGGAGCTGGGCGACGTCGGCGCGATCATGCGCTCCTCCGGCAGCGAGGGCGCGCAGGTGCACGAGACCCTGCGCAGCCGGGCCGACTCGCTGCGCGACCAGATCCGCACCGACAACCTGGCCCGCGCCGAGGGCGTGACCAGCCGACTCGACATCCCGGGCGCGCTTCTCGTCTTCGTGCTGCTCGGCTTCGTCGTCTATCCGTTCATCGCCCGTGTCTGATCCGACCCCGAGAAGGAGTACGCCATGTCCATCCTCACCTACCTGCACGTCGTGGTGACGACGCGCTTCGCCGAGCTGCGGCGGGACGGCGAGCGCGGCGACAGCCCGGTACCGACCGCCGTGATCATCTTCGGTCTGGTCTTCGTGGCGACCATCGTCACCGGCCTGGCCCTCGGCAAGGCCAACGACTGGATGAAGGCCATCCCGAACCACACGAACCCGAAGTAGCCGGCATGCGCCGAGCCGCGTCCGGAAGGTGGCGCCGGGCGGTTCTCGCCGCCCGGTGTCGCCTCGTGGCCGGCGACCGGGAGCGGGGTGCCAATCCGGTGGAGCTGGCCGTGGTGATGCCGCTGATCCTGGTGCTCCTGTTCGCCTCGCTCCAGGTATCGGCGGTCTTCCTGGCCCGCTCCACGGCGTTGAACGCCGCCCAGAGCGGGGTCAACGCCCAACGGCTCTACAACGCGCGCGACGGCGCCGGGAAGGCCAGCGCCACCCGGTTCCTGTCCGCCACCGGCGGCTGGTTGCTGGGCTGGGACAGGACCGGCCCGACCTGCGTGACCACCGCGGTCGAGGTGACCTGCACGGTGACCGGCCGGTCCCTGTCGGTGGTGCCCGGCGTGGACTTCGCGGTAGAGCAGACCGCGCACGGGACGGTGGAGCGGGTGACCCCGCCGTGAACCGGCCCGCCGAGCGGGGCTCGGTCTCCATCGAGGTGGCGGTACTCGCACCCGCGTTCATCGCGCTGATGGTGCTGGCCGGCGTGGCCGGACGCAGCGCGGTAGCGGCGGAGGCCATCGACGCCGCCGCCCACGACGCGGCCCGCGCCGCCTCGATCTCCCGCAGTGCGGCCGACGCCCGCGAGGAAGCGCGCAAGGCGGCTCAGCAGCAGCTGGACTGGCGAGGGCTGAATTGCAGCGGCACTCCGACCGTGACGTTCAGCGGCTCGGTCGGAGGCGCCACCACCAGCTTCGACAGGGCCTACCGCAGCGCGCTCGGCCAGGATGCGACAGTCACCGTCACGGTCGCCTGCCGGGTGTCCTTCCGGGATCTGCGCCTCTCGGCAGTGCCCGGCATGCCCAGCGAAAACCGCGTCGAGGCGAGCTTCACCTCACCACTTGACCGCTACCGGAGCCGGCGATGACCGTGCGTCCGCTCTCCGGCGACCACGGCCGCGTGAGCATCTTCCTGGCGGTGGCGATGATCGGCGTACTGGCCATCGTGGGTCTCTCGTTCGACGGCGCCGGTCAGCTGCGCACGCTGCAACGCGCGGACAACCTCGCCGCGGAGGCGGCCCGCGCGGGCGGGCAGGCCATCGACCGGGCCACCGCGATCGAGGGTGGGCCGACGCGGATCGACCAGCCGCAGGCCCGCGTCGCGGTCGCCAACTACCTCTCCGCCGCCGGCACCACCGGCCACACCGTGAGCTTCCCGCAGATCGCCGGGGAGACCGTCGTCCGGGTACGCGTCACGATCACCTACCGCCGCTCGATGCTCGGGCTGTTCGGCTTCGCCGACCGGGTCACCGTCACCGGCGAGGCGACCGCGCGGGCCATCACCGCAGGACCGTAGGAAGGAAGGCCGCCATGTCCGCATCGGGTCGGTCCGTCGTACGGCGGACCGGACGCGTCCTCACCGGCGTCGGCGCGCTCGTCGTGCTCTGCGCTCTGGTTGCGGGTGCGCCGGTCGCGCTGCTCGCCTTCGCGGGCAATCCCCTGCCCGACCATCTGCCCACCCTCGCCGAGGTGGGCACCGCCCTGACCAGCCGCGACGACGGGCAACTCTTCCTGCGGGCCCTGGCGCTGGCCGGCTGGTTCGGCTGGGCCACGTTCGCCTTCTCCGTCATCGTCGAATTGGGCGCGCAGACCCTGCGCCGGCCGGCGCCGAAGTTGCCGGGGATGAGCCGCCAGCAGAAGGCCGCCGCCGCGCTGGTCGGTTCGGTCGCGCTGATCCTCGCGGCCAGCCCGGCCGCCGCCAGCGCCGCGGCGGTCTACACCGCTCCGGCGTACGCCCAGTCGAGCGCTTCGACCGGAGCCGCCCGACTGCCCGAAGGTGGGCCGCTCGGGATGACCGGGAGCGGGCCGCTCGGCATGGCCGGGAGCGGGCCGCTCGGGCTGGTCGCGCCTGACGGGCCGAGCGCCGGTGACCAGGCGGCCCCGGTGTATCGCGTGGCGCGGGGCGACTACCTCGGCGAGGTGGCCGAGCGGTACCTCGACGAGTTCGGCGACTATCGACAGCTCGCCAAGCTGAACCGGCTGGACGACCCGGATCGGATTCGCCCCGGCCAACTGCTCCGGCTGCCAGCGGAGGCCGCCGACCAGGGCGCCCGCCCGCACGCCACCGGAAAACTCGTCGGCCGGCCCGCCGCGCCCAGGCCGCCGGCCCCGCGACCGGCGCCCGAGCGGACCGCGCCGGAGCGGGCGGAGCAGGCGCCCCCCGGCGGTACGGAGTCGACGGGTCAGGTACCCCCGATGACCGTCGGCGCGGCGCGGGCCGGAACCACCGACCGGGTGAACCGACCGCTGGCGGTCTCCGCCGTGCTGGCCGTCGCGAGCATCGTCGGCGCCCAGATCGGCGCGGTGCTCGGCCTGCGCCGCCGCCCGGCCACCGCCGGCGCGGCTCCCCGGCTGGCCGCGGCTGCCCGCGCGCCCCGGCGCGGCGCGGATCGGAGCGGCGCGGATCGGAGCGGTGGCCGCTGCCGCGCGGCTGGCGGCCCATGCGGCGCCGCTGCTCCGACCGCCGCTGCGGGAGCTGCCGCCGCTCCGATCCGCGCCGCTCCGATCCGCACCGCCGCCGTGGCGCCGGCGAGCTTCACCGTCCGCGCCGCGGAGAGCGCCGAGACCAGGGC
>NZ_JBFAPG010000060.1:0-19749 GCF_040675595.1 Micromonospora sp. NPDC049580 | reverse complement strand
CATCCGCGAGCGCGCGGGCGCCCTCGCGGTGCGCCTGGGTGTCGGCGCCGCCGTGCTCGCGGATGTCGCCGGTGGTCTTCAGGGCGAGGAACACCGCGCCGTGGGTGAGGAACAGCGCGAGGGTGGTCGCGCCTCCGAGCAGGGCGTACGGGTTGAGTAGGTCCAGCAGGCCGCCGACGTACTCGTGGTCGGCGTCCAGCGGCACGCCGCGCAGGATGTTGGCGAAGGCGACGCCCCACAGGATCGCCGGCAGCAGCGAGCCGACCACGATCGCGGCGTCCCAGCGGCGTTTCCAGGACGCCTCGGGACGCTTGTGCCGGTACTCGAACGCCACCCCGCGGGCGATCAGGGCCAGCAGGATCAGCAGCAGCGGCAGGTAGAACCCGGAGAACAGGGTGGCGTACCACTCGGGGAACGCGGCGAACATCGCGCCGCCGGCGGTGATCAGCCAGACCTCGTTGCCGTCCCAGACCGGGCCGATGGTGTTGATCAGGACGCGGCGTTCGCGGTCGTTGCGGCCGAGCACCGGCAGCAGCATGCCGACGCCGAAGTCGAAGCCCTCCAGGATGAAGTAGCCGGTGAACAGCACGGCGACGAGGAGAAACCAGATGGTGGTCAGGTCCACGATGGGCTCCGGGGATCAGTAGGCGAAGGCGAGCGGGCGCTCGGCGTCGTCAGTGGTGTCGTCGATGGGGTGCTCGTCGCTGACGTCGGGCACGCCGGCCTTGGCGTAGCGCAGCAGCAGCTTGACCTCGATCACGGCGAGGGTGGCGTAGATCAGCGTGAAGGCGGTGAACGAGGTGAGCACCTCGGCCAGCGAGACGCTGCGGGACACGCCGTTGCGGGTGAGCATCTCGCCGAAGACGATCCACGGCTGGCGGCCCATCTCGGTGAAGATCCAGCCGAAGGAGTTGGCCAGCAGCGGCAGCACCGGCATGGCCAGCCCGGCGCGCAGCAGCCATTTGCTGCGCGGGGTGCGGCCCTTGCGCTGGCTCCAGAGGACCAGCAGGGCGATCGCGGCGGCCGCCATCCCGAAGGCGATCATGAAACGGAAGCTCCAGTAGGTGACCGGGATGATCGGGGTGTAGCTGCCCGCGCCGTACTGGGTGGCGTACTGGGCCTGCAGGTCGTTGATGCCGTGCACGGTGCCGTGCGGGTCACCGGTGCCCAGGTACGACAGCAGGTACGGGATCTTGAGGGCGAACACCTCGCGGCTGCCGTCGAGGCTGCCGATGGTGAGCACGGAGAACGAGGCGGGGCTCTCGGTGGTGTAGAGGCCCTCGGCGGCGGCCATCTTCATCGGCTGCACGTCGGTCATGATCTTGCCCTGGATGTCACCGGTGAACAGCACGGCGGCGGAGGCGACCAGGACCACCCAGGAGCCGAACCTGGTGGCGAAGCGGTACGCGCCGGCGTCGGCGGAGTCGCGGTTGCGGATGACGTGGAACAGGCCGACCGCGACGATCAGCGACCCGGCGACCAGGAACGAGCCGGCCAGGGTGTGCGGGAAGGTGATCAGGGCGACCTTGTTGGTCAGCACGGCCGGGAAGTCGGTCAGCTCGGCACGCCCGCTGTCCGGGTTGATCCGGAAGCCGACCGGGTTCTGCATGAACGAGTTGGCCGCGAGGATGAAGTACGCGGACAGGTTGGTGCCGATCGCGGCGGCCCAGATGCTGGCCAGGTGCGCCCGCTTGGGCAGCCGGTCCCAGCCGAAGATCCACAGGCCGATGAAGGTGGATTCGAGGAAGAACGCGACAAGCGCCTCGATGGCCAGGGGTGCGCCGAAGATGTCGCCGACGAAGCGGGAGTAGTCGCTCCAGTTCATGCCGAACTGGAACTCCTGCACGATGCCGGTGACCACGCCCATGGCGAAGTTGATCAGGAAGAGCTTGCCGTAGAACTTGGTGAGCTTGAGGTAGCGCTCGTTGCCGGTGCGGTGCCACATCGTCTGCAGGATGGCCACCAGCACGGACAGGCCGATGGTCAGCGGCACGAAGAGAAAGTGGTAGACGGTCGTGACACCGAACTGCCACCGGGCGACGTCCAACGCGTCCACCTGTTACCCCCAGCTATGCGTACTACGAGACGTAGTAAATACTACTGCTCGTCGTAGAGAATGCGGCAGGGCCGGGCGGCCCGAACCGGCCCGGGACCAATGACCCTGATCACTCGGGCCACTCGCCCTCGCGGCCCCGCCACTTCATGCGAGGATGGCGCGCTGATGAACACGACGACCTGGCAGCCACCACTGATCTGGCGTGCGGCCCTCGTGCTGGCCCGCGTCCTGGTCGGTCTGCTCGCCCGCCTCGAGGTCACCGGCGACGTCCCCGCGCACCTGCGCCGCGGCCCGCTCGTGCTGGCCGCCAACCACATCAGCCCGTTCGACCCCGCGGTGATGATCGCCGCCTGCCAGACCCGCGGCATCGCCCCGCGGATCATGGCGACCGCCGGGCTGTTCCGCGCCCCGGTGCTCGGAGCCGCCATGCGCCACGCCGGACACATCCGGGTCGACCGGGGCACCAGCGCCGTGCACCGGGCCCTCGACGACGCCGCCACCGCCGTCGCGGCGGGCTCGGTGATCCTCATCTACCCCGAGGGACGCATCGGCCTGGACCCCGGCATGTGGCCCGAACGCGGCAAGACCGGCGTGGCCCGACTCGCCCTGGCCTGCGGCGCCCCCGTCATCCCGGTCGCTCAGTGGGGCGCGCACGAGGTGCTGCCCTACCGGGCGCCGAAGGGGATGCTGCGCGGCATCGCCCGCGCGCTGTGGCGCCGCCCGGTGATCCGGGTGCACTTCGGGCCGCCCGTCGACCTGGGCGAGGCGAACGCCGCCAACCCCGGCGCCGCCCGCCGGGCCACCGGCCGGATCATCGACGCGCTCACCGACACCCTCGCCCCGCTGCGCCCCGACGAACCCGACCTGCCCCGCCACGTCGACCCAGGCCGCCCGAGCGACCCCAGCCGCGCCCACCGCCGGTCGAGCTAGCGGGCCGCCGCCGACGCCAAGATCGACCCGGCTTTCGGCAAACCGGGGCTTGCCGTGCCTCGGACGCCCCGCCTTCAAGGAAACCGAGTCGATCACCGCCGGCGTCCGTCCCTTGGCCGAGGGAGCAGGCTGGCTCGGTGGAGGGATGAGGTCGCCTCGGCCCGCGCTGATGCTGGAACGTGTCAACCGAGCAACCGACCGAGGAGGAATGGTCATGTCTGGTTCACGTGTGGCGGCGTTGGTGGTGGCGGCCGTGGTGGTCGCGGCATCGCCCGCGGCGGCATGGGCTCAGCAGCCCGAGACGAGGTCCGCCGCGGCGACCCGGTGGTCGACGGTCACCGGGCTGGGGCATTTCGTGTACGACGAACCCAACATGGTGGGGCACCGGATCTGGTTCGGCGTCTCGGCGTTCTCGACCGCCGACGGATCGACGTACGGCCAGTTCCTCTACCGGCACGAACGGGCGGACGGCACCCTGGCCGAGCAGGGACGGGCCGACGTGACCTGTCTGCGGGTCACCGGAAACGTCGCCCTGTTGACCGCGATCGTGCCCGAGGGCGAAGGCGCGGTACGGAACCACGGCTACTACGTGAAGATCATCGACGGCGGGAGGCTGCCGGATGTGATCGTCGACGCGCAGGCGCAGAACGGGGACGAGCCGCCACCCACGCACTGCCTCGACCCCGAGACCGACCTGCCCCCGGGCAACCCCCAGCGGCCCCGGTACCCGATCCTCGCCGGCGGATACGCGGTGCATGGCGCTGAGCCGAGCCGAACGGGCACCGGACACCAGTCCCGGCCGTAACATGCGGTGACGTTCACCGCGGGTTGGGTGCGTACGGGGGCGGCCGGCGGGGACCGGCTTCCGTTCGCGCCAGCCGCCCTGGCACGAAGGGCAGGAGATCATGAGCGAGCAGACCGTGCTGATCACCGGCACGTCCTCCGGCATCGGCCTGGAGATCGCGCTCGGCTGCGCCCGCGCCGGCTGGCGGACGGTGGCCACCATGCGCGACCTCGGCCGCGCCGAGCGGCTGCGCGCCGCCGCCGACATCGCGGGCGTGGCCGACCTGATCGACGTACGCCGCCTCGACGTCACCGACCCCGACTCGGTGAGCGCCTGCGTCGACGAGGTGGTCGACACCTACGGCCGGCTCGACGCGGTCGTCAACAACGCCGGCGCCGGGCACGTCGGCACCCTGGAAGTCGACAGCGTCGACGACGTCCGTGCCGTCATGGAGGTCAACTTCTTCGGCGTGCTGCACGTCAGCCGCGCCGCCCTGGCCCACCTGCGGGCCAGCCGGGGCCGCCTGATCACCGTCTCCAGCGTCGGCGGGATCGTCGGGCAGCCGTTCAACGAGGCGTACTGCGCGGCGAAATTCGCCGTCGAGGGGTACATGGAATCGCTCGCCCCGCTCGCCGCGACCACCGGGGTGCGGGTCACCGTCGTCGAGCCGGGCGCGGTGGCCAGCGAGTTCGTCTCCAGCATCGGCATCGATCCCGACGCCGCCAGCGACGCCGCCGGGGTGTACGGGCCGGCTCTGCGCGCGTACCTGGCCCGCACCGGGCAGGCGTTCGCCGCCGCGCAGTCCTCCGCCGACGCCGCGGCGGTCGTGGTGGCGACGCTGATGGACCCGACGCCGCCGGTGCGGGTGCAGACCTCCGACGGGGCCCGGCAGTTCGCCGCCGTCAAGCTCGCCGACCTCGACGGCGCCGCGGTGGCCCGGCTGACCGGCGGCTGGCTGGCCTGACCCTCGCCGCCCGGCGACGAATGTTGCCGGCAGGCCACCGGGGGTCCACCAGCGGCAGGCATACTGCGTCCCGTGCTGAACCGATTCGGCTACCTGGACGCGCCCGCGCCGCTGGCGTTCGCCCACCGTGGCGGCGCGGCCGACGGCGACGAGAACACCACCGAGGCGTTCGCCCGGGCCATCGGGCTCGGCTACCGGTACGTGGAGACCGACGTGCACGCCACCGCCGACGGCGTCGCGGTGATCTTCCACGACCCGACGCTCGCGCGGCTCACTGGCGAGGCGGGGCGCATCGCCGAGATGAGCTGGGCCGACCTCGCCTCGGTACGCGTCGGCGGCGCCGCCGTCGTACCCCGGCTCGACGAGGTGCTCAGCGCCTGGCCGCAGGTCCGATTCAACATCGACGTGAAGGCCGACGGCGGCGTCGCGCCGACGGTCGCGACCGTGACCCGGGTCGGCGCCGCCGACCGGGTGCTGCTCGCCTCGTTCAGCGACGCCCGACTGACCCGGCTGCGGGCGCTGACCGAGGGACGCGTCGCCACCAGCCTCGGCATGCGCGGCGTCGCCCGGCTGCGGCTCGCCTCCCTGCACGGGCGGCCACTGCGACTGCCGCCGTCGGTGGTCGCCGCGCAGGTGCCACCGCGCTACGGGCGGATGCCGGTGGTGGACCGCCGGTTCCTCGACTACTGCCACCGACTCGGCCTGCAGGTGCACGTCTGGACGATCGACGAACCCGCCCAGATGCACGAGTTACTGGATCGTGGCGTGGATGGCATCATGACCGATCACGTCGGCGTGCTGCGCGACGTCTACCGCAGCCGCGGCCACTGGGCCGCCTGAGCGTCGAAGGACCCCCGATGGCCGAGACCGTGACCCCCACGGTGGACGACACCCCGCCTCCGGCGAGCACTCGCCGGGAGCGGCGCGGCTGGTACATCTACGACTGGGCCAACTCGGCGTTCCAGACCACGGTGATCACCGTGTTCCTGGGACCGTTCATCACCACCGTCGCCGAGCTGGCCGCCGGCTGCGAGCTGGGCGCGGACACCTGCGACGGGTACGTGCACCCGCTGGGCATCCGGGTGGCGGCCGGTTCCTACTACCCGTACCTGATCTCGCTGTCGGTGTTCCTCACCGTGTTCGTGCTGCCCGTCATCGGGGCGATCGCCGACCGGTCGGCGCACAAGAAGCGGCTGCTCGGCGGGGCCGCGTTTACCGGCGCCGGCGCGACCATCGCGATGGCCTTCGTCACCGGCGACCGCTACCTGCTCGGCGGGGCGCTGTTCCTGATCGCCAACATCTCCTTCGGCGCGGCCATCGTGGTCTACAACTCGTTCCTGCCGCAGCTCGGCGGCCCCGACCAACGCGACGGCATCTCCAGCCGCGGCTGGGCGCTGGGCTACCTCGGCGGTGGCCTGCTGCTGGCGCTCAACCTGGTCGCGGTCACCCTGCTCAGCGAGGACGACAACCCGCAGCGCACCCTGGACCTGGCCCGCTGGTCGATCGTGTCGGCAGGGGTGTGGTGGGCGGCGTTCACGCTGGTGCCGCTGCGCTGGCTGCGCGAACGCCCCAGCGCGGCGGCCCTCGCGGCGCGCGGCAACGTGCTCACCGACGGGTTCCGGCAGCTCGGCCGCACCCTGCGCGAGGTCAAGGCGTACCCGCTGACGTTGTTCTTCCTGCTCGCGTTCCTGGTCTACAACGACGGCATCCAGACCGTCATCACCCTGGCCAGCCAGTACGGCACCGAGGAGCTGCGCCTGGAGCAGAGCACCCTGATCATCACCATCCTGCTGGTGCAGTTCCTCGCCTTCGGCGGGGCGTTGAGCCTCGGCGCGCTGGCCCGGCGCATCGGCGCGTGGAAGACCGTGCTGCTCAGCCTGGTGCTGTGGACCGGTGTGATCCTCGGCGCGTTCCGGCTGCCCGCCGAGGCGCCGGTGCCGTTCATGATCCTCGGCGCGGCCATCGGCCTGGTCCTCGGCGGCAGCCAGGCGCTGAGCCGTTCCCTGTTCAGCCAGCTCATCCCGGCCGGCAAGGAGGGCGAGTACTACGGCTTCTACGAGATCAGCGACAAGGGCACCAGCTGGCTCGGCCCGCTCGCGTTCGGCCTCGTGTTCCAACTCACCGCCTCCTACCGCGTGGGCCTGGTCTCACTGCTGATCTTCTTCGTGGTCGGGTTCCTGCTCCTGGCCGCCGTGCCGATCCGTCGGGCCATCGTCGCCGCCGGCAACACGCCACCCCGGGTGCTCTGAGCACGCATCCCGCACCCGACGGATCAGGGGCGGTCGATCAGCTAGGCTGCCCGACCGTGACCGACGACGCCGCTGCCGCCCCGACCTGCCTGGCCCACCCGTTCCCCGGCCAGCCGCACGCTCCGGCGGGCTGCGCGGCCGCGCGCGGGCTCGACGGGCGTCCGGTGCACGCCGCGGCGTTGAAGTTCTTCTGGGGGCCGATGGACTGCGGCAAGTCCACCATGGCGTTGCAGATGAACTACAACCACGCCCGACAGGGTCGTCGTGGGCTGGTCACCACCCGCATCGACCGGTCGTTGGGCCCGCAGGTCACCACCCGCATCGGCCTGGCCCACGAGGCCATCGAGGTCACCGACGACCTGGACCTGCGGGCGCTGGTGCGCGGCCGCTGGGCCGACGGGGTCCGCGTCGACTACCTGATCTGCGACGAGGCCTGCTTCTACACAGTCGAACACGTCGAGCAGATGGCCGAGCTGGTCGACAGCTACGACGTGGACGTGTTCGCGTTCGGCCTCGCCACCGACTTCCGGTCCTGCCTGTTCCCCGCCGCGCAGCGCCTGTTCGAGCTGGCCGACGAGGTGGCCCGCATCCAGGTCGAGGTGCTCTGCTGGTGCGGCCGGGAGGGGCTGCTCAACGCCCGCGTCGTCGACGGCCGGGTCGTGCGCGAGGGCGCGCAGGTCGTCATCGGCGACACCGTCGACACCGCCGACGTGCGCTACCAGGTGCTCTGCCGCCGGCACTACCGCAGCGGCGACCTCGGCCCCCGCGACTGAGGCCCCCAGGAACGCCCCCGACGTCACCAGGTCCACGTGCGACGTGAGGGTGCTGCCGGTGACCAGGATCGACTCGCCGAGCGCGATCAGGACGAACGCCGCGCAGCGTTCGGCCAGGTGCCCACCCTCCACCATCCACCGCTCGGGGCGGCTGCGCTCCCGACCCGGCAGCGGGTAGCCGATCGACAGGCCAACCACCTCCAGCACGATCACCGCCGCCCACACCACCTCCCGGGCCGGCGTGTCCACCAGGCCGCCGACCACCACGAGCACCGACGTGGCGCCGATCCACGGCAGCGACTTCTGAAACCCGTCGACCAGCCACGGACTGCCCTGCGTCGCCCACAAGGCGAACATGGTCCGGCCCACCTGCACGCCCGCGTAGACCACCGCGAAGAGCAGGCCGGTCCCGGCGAACGCCTGCGGGATCGCCGCCGACAACAGCAGGCTGCCCAGCGTCACCCCGATCAGCATCGCCCGCACCGGGCCCTGATCCGGTTGCAGCCAGTTGGTCACCAGGTCGACGGCCGGCGGCTCAGAACGGGTCACCGCACACCCGCCAGTCGCCGTTCTCACGGACCACCGGCAGGCGGCGTTCCTCGCTGATGCCGCCGTCGCGGGTCAACCGCACCGTCACCGTGCCACGGGGACGGCCGCCCTTGGTGGCCACCGACACGTCGGTGATCTCGTAGTCGGTCACCATCGGTGGCGTCCGCACCCAGCTGGTGAACCCGATCGCGCTCCACCGGGTACGCGCGTCCGCGCACAGCCGCTCGTACGCCTGGTCGCTGTCGCCGAGGGCCACCTCGCTGAGGAAACCGTCGGCGGTCTCCCGGATCGGGCCGGATGCCTGCCGCACCGTCTGCAGGTTCCACGCCCCCAGCCCGGCCACCCCGACGCAGCACAGCGCCATGCCGAACCCGGCGAAGGCCAGCCCGGTGCGCATCGGGCGGTGCCGCCGGGCCGGTCGGCTCCACGACTGGCCGGCACCCACGACTACCGACCGTAGAGAACGCCATCGCGGTGAGGCAGGACAAGCGGGAAATCGGGTGTGCCCGAGGCCCTGTTCGCGGCGGCGACGCATCGTCTACCGTCGGCGCACACCCCCAGCAGCGCCAGGAGTCGATCGATGAGCCGCTTCGTGCAGCCGGTACCACCCCCCGCCGACCCGTACGCCGGTGACGCCCTGCTGCGGTCCTGGCTGGAGCGTCACCTCGGCCCGGCCGGACACGCGGCCGCCAAGGGTCGCCTCGCCGAGCTGGCCGCCGACGTCACCGGGCCGCTGCGCGCGGCGCACGCCGACGCCGAGGCGCACCCGCCAACGCTGGTCCGCTACGACCCGTGGGGCGCGCGGATCGACCGGATCGACACGTCCGCCGGCTGGCAGGCGCAGCGGGCCGCCGCCGCCCGGCACGCCGTGGTGGCGCTGCCCTACCTGCCCGACGCGCGCGGCACCTGGGGCGCCGCCGCACGGGTCGTGCAACACGCGCTGCTGCACCTGTACGGGCCGGAGTCGGCGACGTTCTCCTGCCCGGTGGCGATGGCCGACGGGGCGGCGGCGCTGCTCAGCCTCCCCGACGTCGACGCGGGTGTCCGTGACGCGTGGCTGCCCCGGCTGATCTCCACGGACCCGGCCACGGCGATCACCAGTGGGCAGTGGATGACCGAGTCGCAGGGCGGCTCCGACCTGGGCCGCTCCGGCACCGTCGGCCGTCCCGCCGCCGACGGTTCGTGGCGGCTGACCGGGGAGAAGTGGTTCTGCTCCGCGGCCGACGCGGCGATGGCGGTGGCGCTGGCCCGCCCCGAGGGCGCCGGGCGGGGCAGCCGGGTGCTCGCCCCGTTCCTCGTACCCCGCTACGCGGTCGACTCGCCGCTGGCCACCGGCGCGGCGCCGGACGCGCCCGCCCCCGGGGTCACCGTGCACCGGCTCAAGGACAAGCTCGGCACCCGGGCGCTGCCGACCGCCGAGATCGGCCTGCGCGACGCGTACGCCCTGCCGTTGGGCGACCCGGCGGTGCCCGGCCTGGTCCGGGCGATGACCCTGGTCGTGGTGACCCGGGTGCACAACGCCGCCGCCGCGGCCGGCGGGATGCGACGCGGGCTCGCGTACGCCCGCGCGTTCGCCGACGCGCGGCACGTCGCGGGCGGCGCGTTGGCGTCCTCGCCGCTGCACCGCGCGACGCTTGGCACCCTCGCGGTCGACGCGGCGGGCGCGTTCGCCCTCGCGGGGCACGCGTTCGCGCTGCTCGGGCGGGTCGAGGTCGGCGCCGACCCGGAGGCCGCCGCCGAGCTGCGCATCGTGGCACCGCTGGCGAAGCTCGCCACCGGTCGGCTCGCCGTCAGCTCCGCCAGCGAGTACGTGGAGAGCTTCGGCGGCGCCGGCTACGTGGAGGACACCGGTGTTCCCCGGCTGCTGCGCGATGCGCAGGTGCTGCCGATCTGGGAGGGCACCACCAACGTGCTGGCCCTGGACGTGCTGCGCGCGCTGACCCGGGAGGACGCCGGGACGCCGCTGCTGAGCCGGCTGACCGCCGCCGTCGACCTGGCCCGGCCACTGTCGCCCGCGCTGGCCGACACCCTCGCCGCGGCCGCCGGGCAGCTGCGCGACACCATCGCGGCGGTGACGGCCGAGCCGGGCGCGGCGGCGGTGCTCGCGGGCGCCCGTGGCCTGGCGCTGCGCCTGGCGTACGCGCTGACCGCCGCCCTGCTCGTGGAGCACGCCGCGTGGGGTGACGAGCAGGCGGAGCTGGCCGCCCGGCTGTGGGCGCGGCGGTGGCTGCGGCAGGAGGACATCGCCGAGGACGCCCACCACCACCTGGAGCTGCTCTGCTGACCGGTCGACACGAGCGGGGGTGACGGCCGGTGGACGTCCTGACCGGGGCGCTCCCCCGGCCCACCGTCGGGCGTCGGGCGCGCCGTCGCGGCGGTGGCGGGTGGCGCTGCTGCTGGCGGCGTGCGCGCTGCTCGGCGGCGCCGCCGCTCCCGTACGCCTGTCGGCGTGGGTGGGGCCGCCGGTGTCCGGCGACGCGACACTGCTGGGCGCGGGCCCGCTGCTGCTGGTCGTGGACCCGCCGACGCTGAGCGCGTACGACGTGGCGGCGCCGCACCGCGCCCCGCCCTGGCGGGTCGCCGTACCGCCCGCCGCCGGGTGGTCCGCCGAGGCCGCCGGTGACGTGCTGCTGCTCACCGAGCGCGATCAGGTGCGTCAGGCCGTGGCGACGACCGCCCGGTCGATGCGCACCGGCGCGGCGCTGTGGCGGCGACCCGAGCGGGTGTACGCGGTCGGCGAGGCGGCGGTGGCGGTCAGCGAGGTTCGCAGCGCCGCCGAACCGGGGCGCCGGGTCGAAGGGCTGGTACGTGGCGTCGACCCGGCCACCGGCGGCACCCGCTGGACGGTACGGCTGCCATCCACGGCCGTGCTGGAGGTGCTGCCCGGCAGACCCGCGCGGGTGCTGCTCGTGCAGGACGACGGGCTGACCCGGCTGCTCGACGCGCGGGACGGCACCGTGCACGGGCAGGGGCGGCTGCCGCCGGCCGACTACGGCCCGGACAACCCGCAGGCCGTCGGCGCGTACCTGGTGCTGCGTCACCCGACCGCCACCGGTGCGGCGCTGACGGGGTACGACCTGCCCGGGCTGGCGCCGCGCTGGGAGGTGCCGGTGCAGCGGGGCGAGCTGACCCTGCGGGCCTGTCAGGGCCTGGTCTGCGCGCAGGACGAGCACGGCCGCCGGGCCCTCGATCCGGCCTCCGGCGTCATCCGCTGGACGTGGCCGGCCGGGGCGCGCTGGCACACCGTGGCGGGTACCCGGGCGGCCACCGACGCGCTGGTGCTGCTGCGGACGGCGGCGGACGGCCGGCGCACCCTGGTCGCCACGGCAGGTCGGGACGGCCCCCGCGTGCGCGGCCCGCTCCCGGCGGGGGTGACCGACTGCCGGCGGGCCGGCAGTGGCCTGGCCTGCCGCGAGAGCGCCTCGCGGGTGACGGTGTGGCCACTCGGCGCGCCCTGAGCCCGGGCGTCGTCGGTGTCGAGAAACGCCCGACGTACCTGACATCGGTTGGCAGGTACACCGGTGCAGACTGCCCGCATGACGACAACCGCCGACCTCGCGATGGTCAACCTGGACAGCTCCGACCCGGCCGCGCACGCCGCCTTCTACCACCGGGCGTTGGGCTGGGAGATCACCCACAGCCAAGCCGAGTACGCGATGATCAGCGGCGGTGGCGCGTCCATCGGCTTCGGCCTGGTCGAGGGCTACCAGCCGCCGTCCTGGCCGGACCCGGCCGGGCAGAAGCGTTACCACCTGGACCTCTACGTCGACGACCTGGCCGTGGCCGAGAAGGAGTTCGTCGCCGCCGGCGCCTCGAAGCCGGAGTTCCAACCCGGCGGCGACCGGTGGGTGGTGCTCCTCGACCCCATCGGGCAGCCGTTCTGCATCTGCCCCCGCCCGCAGGGCTGACCCGCGGGCGCGGGAGGGACGCTCAGCGCAGCGGACCTCGGGCCACCGCGGCGCGCATCGCCGCCGGGTCGCCGACCGGGACGTACTCCAGCCACCAGGTGGCCCCGGCGGCGGCCAGCTCGCGGAGGTAGGCCCGTTCGGCGCGCTCGTCCGGGCGGCGGCGTCGCCCGCCGATCGCCACGTCGAACGGCTGGCCGTCGGCCCGGGTCGGTGGCATGGCCGCTACCAGGTCGCGGACCTCGTCGGGGGTGAAGTCGGCCCAGCCGTCGGTGTCGGTGAGCTTGTACGGCACGATGCCGTCGGCGCGGGCCGCGCGGCGTCGCACCGCCCCGGCCTGGGTGCTGCCGCCGACCCAGACCGGCACCCGGGGCGACTGCACGGGCGGTGGCCGCAGCGCCACCCGGTTGGCGCGGTAGTGGGCGCCCCGGTGGTCGACCCGCTCACCACCGAGCAGGCCGGTCAGCAGGTCGAGACCCTCGTCGAGCATCGCGGCGCGCACGGCCACCTCGGTCGGCTCGCCGAACGCGGCCAGGCCACGGTCGCCGGGGTCGCCGACACCGACCGCCACGGTGGCCCGGCCCGCGCTCAGGTGGTCGAGGGTCAGCACCTCGCGGGCCAGCTTCGCCGGACGGCGGCGGGGCAGCGCCGTGACCGTGGTGCCCAGCCGCACCCGGTCGGTGCGCCCGGCGATCGCGGTGAGCACCAACCACGGGTCGTAGGTGAACGGGTCGTCGCCGCAGTGGTGGATCAGGTAATCCTCCAGGAACACCCCGTCCCATCCGGCGTTCTCGGCCAGCTCACCCAGCTCGACCAGGGTGGACACCGCGACGGCGCCGCCACCGCAGGGGATCTCCAGACCGTGTCTCATCCGCCGACCGTAGGCCGGGGGTGGGACAGTCAGCCGCGGCGACGGGACCGGGCGGCCCACACCGCGTACGCCGGGTCGCGGTCGAGGTTGTGCCGGTCCCGGTCGTAGCGGCGGGTGGTACGCGGGTCGGCGTGGCCCATGGCGTCCTGCACATCTTCGAGGGGAACACCCTCGGAGCGGGCGGTGGTGGCGAACGCGTGTCGCAGCGAGTGCGGGGACAGCCGCGCCCAGGCCGGGATGCCCGCGGCGCGGGCGAGTCGGCGGACCATCCGGAACACCGAGTGCCGGTCGAGCCGGGCGCCGCTGGCGGTGACCAGCAGGGGCCCGGTCAGGTGGGTCACCGGCACGCCGGTGGTGGCAGCCCGCTGCGCCAGGTACGCGTCCACCGCGTACGCGGTGCCCGGGGTGAGGGCGCGGCGGCGCTGCTTGCCGCCCTTGCCGACGAAGCGCACGCTGCGGTGCCCGCGTTCGGTGCCGAGATCGGTCAGGTCCAGCGAGACCAGCTCCCCGACCCGCAGGCCCAGATCGGCCAGGAGCGCGATCGTCGCCCGGTTGCGGGCCGCCGTCGGGCCGGTCTCCGCGTCGGCGGCGGTGAGCAGCGCGTCCACCTCCTCCGGGGTGAGCCCGACGGTGGCGGAGTGGTCCCGGTCGACGCGGGGCCGGTCCGCGCCGGAGACCGGGTTGGCCGGCACGCCCCCGAGCTTGACGAGGAAGTCGTACCAGCTGGACAGCGCCGACAGCCGCCGCGCCACGGTCGCCGGGGTCAACGGTCGGCCGCTGCGGACGACGAGAGTGGACTCCAGCGCGCGGGCGTACTCGTTGACGTGCAGGAAGCTGGCCCGCAGCGGATCCAGGTCGTGCCCGGCGCACCAGCTGAGCCACGCGGTGACGTCGCGCCGGTAGGCGTCGCGGGTGTGCTCGGACAGCCGGCGGTTGCGCAGCCACGCCTCGGTGACGTCGACCGGTCCGCTCGGCAGGGCCGGTCGGGCGGTCGGGCGGGCGAGCACGGGAGCGTCGGAGGACACCATGTGAAAAAGGTTCTCAGCAGCGGATGGGATTGCCACGCAGGCGCGCCGACGCCGGCCCGCGCGGCGGCGCGGACGGTGTCGGCTACGGTCGCACGGTGCGTGCCAGCCGGCTGGTCTCCCTGCTGCTGCTCCTGCAGGCCCGGGGGCGGATGACCGCCGCCGAGCTGGCCGACGCCCTGGAGGTGTCGGTTCGCACGGTGTATCGCGACGTGGAGTCGCTGGGGGCCGCCGGTGTGCCGGTGTACGCCGAGCGTGGCCCGGCCGGTGGTTACCGCCTGCTCGACGGCTACCGCACCCGGCTCACCGGCCTGACCGCCGGTGAGGCCGAGGCGTTGTTCCTGGCCGGTGTGCCCGGCCCGGCCGCCGAGCTGGGCCTGGGCTCGGTGCTGGCCACGGCGGAGCTGAAGCTGCGCGCCGCGCTGCCGGCGGACCTCGCCGACCCCGGCGGCCGGATCCGGCAGCGGTTCCACCTGGACGCGCCGAGCTGGTTTCGCGAACCCGAGCCCACACCCCACCTGGCCGCGCTGGCCACAGCGGTGTGGGAGGACCGTCGGGTCCGGGTGCGCTACCGGCGGTGGCAGGCGCCCCGGGAGGTGACCCGGACCCTCGACCCGCTCGGCGTGGTGCTCAAGGCGGGCCGCTGGTACCTGGTCGCCGCCGCGTCCGGGCAGGTGCGCACCTACCGGGTGGGCGCGATCCTGGAGTTGACCGTGCTGGACGAACCGGCCGAGCGGCCGGACGGGTTCGACCTGGCGGGCTGCTGGCAGGAGCACGCCGAGCGCTACGAGCGGGGCGTCTATCGCGCCGAGGCCCGGGTGCGGATGACCGTGGCGGCGCTGGCGCGCACGACGCACCTGCTCCCACCGGCGATGAGCCGCGCGGCGCAGGAGCACGCCGGTGCGCCGGACGCCGACGGCTGGGTCACCACGACCGTGCCGATCGAGTCGGTCCGACACGGCTGCGTCGAAATGCTCAAGCTGGGCGCGCAGGTGGAGGTGCTCGCCCCGCCCGAGCTGCGGGAGCTACTCGCCAGCACTGCCCACGCGCTCGCCGCCCTCTACCCACCGCCCGGCGACGGACCCGCCGAGGAGCGGGACGCGCCCGCCGCAGAGTCGAAGCGCGGCGACGCGCCCGCCGGGGAGCGGGAGCCCGGCGACGCGCCGACGGCCGGCACCTCGGGGCGGGTGCCGGCCGTCGAGGCCGTCGCGGTCAGGCGTTGATCTGTCGTCGTGCGTCGCCGTTGGCGCTGATGGTCACCCGGCGGGGCTTGGCCCGCTCGGCGACGGGGATGCGCAGCGTCAGCACCCCGTTCTCGTAACCGGCCTCCAGCCGGTCGGTGTCCAGGGTGTCACCCAGGAACAGCCGCCGGGTGAAGGTGCCCATCGGGCGTTCGGCGGCGACCAGTTCGACACCGTCGCCGGTGGGCCGGCGGCGCTCGGCGCGGACGGTGAGCACGTTGCGCTCGACGGTGCAGTCGATGGTGTCCGGGTCGACGCCCGGCAGGTCGAACGCCGCGTAGAAGTGGTCCCCGTCGCGGTAGGCGTCCAGGTGCATCATCGCGGGACGGGCTGCCGTACCGAAGAACTGCTCGGCGAGCCGGTCGATCTCGCGGAACGGGTCGGTACGCATCAACATCGCTGTGCCTCCTCGGTTCTCCTGGTCGAAGGTGATGAGTTGAGCCGTGGTGACTCAACTTCCTCTTCTTATTTAGCGCCTTCCGCGACGGACGTCAACTGCTTCTCGAACCAGTGCTCGGCGTACGGGCCGTGCGTGTACGCGGGGATCTCGGCGTAGCCGTGCCGGGCGTACAGGGCGCGGGCCTCGACCAGGTCGGAGCGGGTGTCGAGCCGGATCCGGTCCGCCCCGACCGCCCGCGCCCGCTGCTCGACGGCGGCCAGCAGCGCCGCGCCCCCGCCGGCGCCCCGGTGCGCGGGCCGGACGTACACGCGGGTCAGCTCGGCACAGTCCGGACGCCACCGCAGCCCGGCGCAACCGGCCAGGTCCGTGCCGCGGTGGGCGAGCAGGAGCAGACCACCGGGGTACGCCAGGTCGTCGCTGGGCATCTCGGCCAGCGCCGCGTCGACCTCGCCGGGTCGGGCCGGGCGGCGGTGGTAGCGCACCACCATCTCGGTCATGTACTCGCGCAGCAGGACTGTTGCGTCCGGATGGTCGGGACGGACGGTGGAGGTCACCCAGGAGGGTCGAACGGTCGCGGTCACCCGTCGATCGTCACTGCCCGGTCAACGGATTTTCGGCCTCCGTCAGCTGGTAGACGCCCTGCTCACGGGTGAGCAACCGCTCGTCCACCAGGTAGCGGCGCAGGGTGGCGTGGTCCGACGCGCCGGCGGCGCACCACGGTTTGAGCGCGTCGTCGACGGCCCGCTCCGGATAGCGCGTGCCCGGCTCGAACGACTGCCGGGCGACGTGTGCCAGCAGCACCCGTCGCCGCCCGAGCTGCGCCGGCATGCCCGTCAGGACGCCGCCGCGCAGGAACGTGCGCAGCACCGGATCGTCGGCCGGCGCGGCGTCGTCGGCCGGGCGGCTGTCGCGCGCCGCCGCCCGCAGCGACGCCTCGTCGACCGCGAGCGCGCCGTCAGCGCCGGTGACCAGACCCGCGTCGGCGAGCCGCCGGAGCCCGGTGAGCACGACCCGCGCCGCCAAGCCGGAGCGCTGCACGACCTCGGCCACGCTTGTCGATCCCAACGCGACCGCCGCGAAGACCCGTCGCCGTCCGTCGTCGGCCAGGGCCCCGGCCAGAGCGTGCGCAGTCATGCCGGTCACCCTCCCATCGGCGTACGAGCGCCGCCAGGCGATTTTCCGAGTACGCGCCCACGCCAGCTGTCGCCGGCCTGCTGGTCCGCACCTCGAGGTTGAGGAAGATCGGTTCAGCGGTCAGCTGTGGGATTGATCCTGGCGACGGGTTCACCGCGGCGAAGTGAACCGCGCAGGCGCCGCGCGGGGTGCGTGGCAGCGGTGGGGGCGAGAAGACGACTGAAGCGTCGAATTCGACGGCAGGAGTATCCGTGCGGGCGAAGGCTGGCACACGGATACGGCGGGAACCATTCATGGTTTCGGCGATTCCAAGCTCTCGGCAGGAGGCACCGGGGGCCTCCCGGATCCAGTGGCGGGTAGCCGGCGTCTCGGCGCGGAGGGGCAGACGGGGAGGTGACTCGAACCCGTCCTCATCGCGCACGTGCGCCGCTGGTCACTGATCCATGCCCGTCAGCATGGTCAACCCGTGGCTGCCGGGCAACGGATTTCCGGGTGGCCTCGCCGTCGGGGGCGCGGAAAACCGCTGTCGGTTGTCGAGGGGCGGTGGTACAAAGCCGCGGTGAAAGAGACCCTGGAGTTCGCCGACCTGTTGCGGCTGATGGACGAGCGGTCCACCGCCTTCCGGGCGGCGGTCGCCGCGGCGCCCAGCCTCGACGTACGGGTGCCGACCTGTCCCGAGTGGACGCTGTTCGACCTGGTGCAGCACCTGGGCGAGGGACGCTTCAGGTGGGCGGCGATCGTGGCCGCGGGGCCCGCCGACGCCCCGCCGGCCATCTCCACCCCGGCGCCGCCCCGCGAGCGCGAGGCCCTGCTGGCCTGGTTCGCCGCGTCGACGGCAGAGCTGCTGGCCGCGTTGCGGGAAGCCGGCCCGGATCGTGGTTGCTGGACGTGGTGGGGTTCATCGCAGGCGCCGCAGACCGCCGGTGCCGTTGCCCGGCACCAGCTTCAGCAGGTCGCCGTGCACACCTATGACGCCCAGGTCGCCGTGGACGCCTCGCAGCCGCTACCGGACGAGGTGGCCCTCGACGGTGTCGACGAGTTCCTGACCACCTGCGTCGCGACGACAGCCACGTGGCCGCACGAGCCCGCAATCGTCGACTACCACGCCACCGAGGGCCGTTCCTGGCGGATCTGGTTCTCCGCCGACGGGGCACGGACCGCCCGGCTCGTCGCACCGGTCGCCGACGCGGGCCCGGGGACGGCCTATGTCTCGGCCCGGGGTACGGCCAGTGAGCTGGTCATGTTCTGCTACGGCCGCATTCAGATGGACTCGCTGCAGGTCGAGGGCGACCGGCGCGTCTTCGACCAGCTGATCGCCTGGGAGCCAGAGGAGTAGGACGCGGCTACGGTTGCTCGGCGACGCGCAGCACCCGGCGCAGCAGGTCGGAGAGCAGTCGCCGTTCGGCCGGGGTCAGCGCGCCGAGCAGCCGGTGCTCCTCGACGCCCTGGACCTCCATCGCCGCGCGCCAGGCGGCCTCGCCCGCGTCGGTGAGCTCCACGTCCACCCGACGGCGGTCCACGGTGGACGGTATCCGGCGTACGAAGCCCCGCCGGAGCAGGGTGTCGACGCGCGCGGTGATCGAGGCGGGTGCCACGGACAGGTCCGCGGCGAGGTCCGAGGGAGCCGCCCGGCCGCGCCGGCCGGCCAGGGCGTGCAGGGTGTCGTACTCGTGCGCGGGCAGGTCGAAGTCGGCGAGGGCCCGTTCCTTGACCGCCCGCAGGTGCCGGGTCAGGCGGATCATCCGGACGACCGTGCCCTCGACGTCCGCGTCGAGGTCGGGCACCACGGGCAGCCACCGCTCGACGTGCCGGTCGACGGCGTCCGGAGTGTCGGTCACGATCGCCAGCTTAGCTCACCAGCGAAATATTCATTGCCGAAAGGTTCGGCGTCGAACTAGATTGCGGCTATGGCTCACCCCCTACGCACCCGCTCCTTCCGGCTGCTGTTCCTCGGCCGTACCGTCTCGGCCGTCGGGGACGCGGTGGTGCCCGCCGCGCTCGCGCTGGCCGTGCTGCGGGCCACCGGCTCCACCGGGGCGTTGGCCGTCGTCCTCGCCGCGGCGATGGTGCCCCGGCTGCTCCTGCTGCCCCTCGGCGGCGTCGTCGCCGACCGGTTCGCCGCCCGACGCGTCGCCCTGTTGACCGACCTGGTCCGCTGCGCGACCCAACTCGCGATCGGCGTCGAACTGCTCGGCGGCGAGGTGTCGCTGACCACCGTCGTGGTGGCCTCCGCGCTCGGCGGCACCGCGTCGGCGTTCGCCATCCCGACCGCGTCTCCCCTGGTCGCCGGCACCGTCGCGCCCGCCGACCGGCAACGGGCCAACGCCCTGATGGGAGTCACCGCCAACGCCAGCCGGCTGCTCGGCCCGGCGTTGGCCGGCGCGCTGATCTGGGCCGCCGGGCCCGGCTGGGCGTTCGTGATCGACAGCGCGTCGTTCGCGCTCAGCGCCGCCCTGCTCGCGCTGGTCCGGGTCCGACACGTGCCGGTGCCCCGCCGCTCGGTCCTCGCCGACCTGCGGCACGGCTTCGGCGAGGTGCGCGCCCGCGACTGGTTCTGGACCAGCCTGCTCGGGCACGGCGCGTGGAACGGCGCCGCCGCCGTGCTGATGACCCTCGGCCCGGCCGTCGCCATCAACCGCCTCGGCGGGGAGGCGACGTGGGTGCTGCTGTTGCAGGCCGGCGCGGTCGGCATGCTCACCGGCTCGCTGCTGGCCGGGCGGGTCCGGCTCCGCCGGCCGGTGCTGCTGGCCAACCTCGGGCTCGCCAGCTACGCCGCGCCGCTGTTCCTGCTCGCCGTCGCCGCGCCCGCCCCGGCCGTGATCGTCATGTACGCCGTGGCGCTGACCGCCCTCGGCTACCTCAACCCGG